>JAGYMP010000195.1 GCA_018400565.1 Bacilli bacterium
GCGGCCGGTCTCGTTCATCGAAAAAATGAATCAACTTTTCATCACTGAGGGGCTTTTGCCCGTTCGGTTTCGCAAAAAGAATGAAACCTTTCTCTTTGAAACAAGAAAGAAGGCAATCACGTTTACCGATTACCAGGACGTTCACCGGTTTGTGTTCGGCAATGTTGAAGCTAAGTTTTACCCGGGGTGGGAAGAGTATTTTCCCATTCCGTTTGTGTGGACAAACAATTTGAATTACGTGTAAGGTGGGACGATGGAAAACATAGATATCTTATATGAAGACAATCATTTGCTCGTTGTGAAAAAACCTGCGGGCTATCTTTCACAACCCGCAAAAAAGGATCTGCCCGACATGCTCACTGAATTAAAGGCATATCTCAAGGAAACGTATCATAAACCGGGCAATGTGTTCTTGGGTTTGGTCCACAGGCTGGATGTCAACGTGTCGGGGGTCATGGTGTTCGCAAAGACCTCCAAATGCGCTTCGCGTCTTTTTTCGTCGATGCGTGAGGGGAACTTTGTGAAAAGGTATGCCGCCGTCGTCAAAGGGACATTGCCGCTTCATCAACCACAAACTTTGATCGATCATCTCGCAAAAGATGAGAAACGTAAGATGAGCGTTAAAACAGATGAAGACAAAGGCAAACGAGCTGAATTGATTTATGAAGCGATTGAAAACGCGATGGTGGACAACATGCCGATCGCTTTGGTGAGAATCACATTGGAATCCGGCAGGTTCCATCAAATACGCAAACAATTATCGTTGCGTGGAATGCCAATCGCCGGTGATAAAAAATATGGAACATATCTGACGGATAATCCGATTGCGCTCGTCGCTTATCGGTTGTCCTTTCCCCATCCGACCAAGGATGAGAGGATGGCCTTCACCGTAAAACCCGGCGGAGCACTCTTCGGATGTTTCCGTCAATTGTCGGATTTATGATTAAAATATAGCCGTAAATATGATATGATAAGAAGAGATTAAAGACACGAACGGGTGATGATATGG
>JAGYMP010000196.1 GCA_018400565.1 Bacilli bacterium
GCGGGATGGTCACTTCCTCTCCGTCGACATAATCCGCATCGACATAGGACAGACCTTCACCGTAATCGGTTGTGGTCTCGGCCACATACCCGGAGAAGAAATCAAAATTGTTGACGGTGAACGTGTCATCGGTAAAATCAAGCAACGCATGATATGTTTCCTCAACCAGCGTACCGTCAAAATCTTCATATTCATATGTATACCCAACACGCAATTGATCACTGCTGGGGTTCGTGAACTCAAGCATCGAAAATTCGATTGCCCCGTCAATCATCGAAAGATAGGTTTCGACATCGATATACGGGATGTTCCCGTCTTCCTCGAAATAAAGTGCGATGGCATCTTTGGCCTCAACAACATACTCCTCACTCGTGCCTTCAAACGGAACAGTCATTGATTCGGATATCGTGACCGCCGGTTGTGGTTGGACGGTATATTGAAATTCTTTGCTGTCTGAATATCCGGAGACCGATGCGGTCAACGTCAATGTCACGGTCACGGGATCATCTCCGTGTGCCGGACGGATAATTACGCCGCCGGCCGTGATGACAGAGGGATTGTCACTCTCCCAGGAATACCAACTGCCATTGGTCGAATATTTCGGCAAATCCAAAGTAACCGTGTCTTCTGTTAGTTCGGGTGGTGTGAAATTCGCCAGATCATAGTCGACCGATTGATCGCCGACGAGTGCGACCGTCACGACAAACGTTTCCTCTGCCACGTTGCCGTTACCGTCATCAACGCTCAGGGCAATATCATAATTACCGAGTGTTCCGCTGTCGACCGTGCCCGTCACTTCGATATCCTCTGTGACATCGCCGACCTCAGGATCGGTTGCGGTGATCCCTTCCAACAAATCGATGTCCTCTTCATAACCGATCGTGCGATCCTGTACGCCCTCGAAGACGGGCGGATTGACATCTTCTGTCGTGGTCATGGGATCGGTGACATCGGTCGTGGTGATCTCGCCACATGACGCAACCGCCAACACAATCAATACCATTAATATCAATAATCTGAATTTTTTCAAGTAAATCCCCTTTCAAGTCATGAGACATTGTCATATGTCCCCCAAATATTTACCCTATTATACATGTTTCACGAATCAGTTTCAAGCACTTATCATATTTTTTTCTATTCCAACTCATTGATGTCGCTTATCACACGTGTGATAGCCCGATGCGCTTCTTCTTCATCTTTGCCGTTGAACGTGATGGTGAACGCTTTGTCTTTGGGAACCCCGAGGGACAAGACACCCATGATGGATTTCAGATTCACTTTTCGGTCGCTGAATGCAAGAATCATCTCCGATTGATAACTGTTGGCCTTGCTGACGAGCATCGTTGCCGGCCTGGCGTGCAAGCCGAAAGGATATACAATTTTATATTTATGTTCGATCATGGTTCATATCTCCTTTTCATTTTCCCTGAGTGCAATGACAAGGTTTGTCGGATCTTCCTGAAACATGCATTTCACGGTATTGCCGGCCACAAAAACACCGGTCGCACCTGCATCTTGCAAACTTTCGAGATTGGCCGCTTTCACATTTTCCAACGTAAACCGAACCCTTGATCCGGTGATGCCGAAATCATTGATGTTCTTCCGTCCGCCAAGGGCTTTGATCACATAAGCGACCTTCTCATCGCTCATCGGTATGATATCTTCCCCGGCAACTTCCCTGCGCCGTAAAAAAGCATAAAAAAGCATAAAAGACATAACTAATGAAACGGGAATCACCCACCAATAATCGATCATTGCCAATGCATGCACTGAAAAGACCGACGTGAAGACGGATGATAAGATGTATGTCATAGCTGTCATGTGTGAATCCCTCCCACTATCCTTATTTTATCATAAACGAACCATAAATCACTAACCTGACGTGAAAAATCTTGGATTTTTGTGGGGTTTTTCTTCGTCAAGTCGCGAGATAGCTTGAAAAATCCATGGAAATGACTTATAATTTATCAATACAGCATATCCTTAGCCGAAACAAAACGAAAGGAGGTAAGTCATGGGAAAAAATAATAGCATCGTCGAAGCCGTCATCGAAATCCCGATGGGCACACAGAATAAATATGAGGTCGACAAAAAACACGGCAGAATCCGTCTCGACCGTGTCTTATACTCAAAAATGACCTATCCTGCCGAATACGGTTTCATCGAAGACACACTCGCAGAAGACGGTGACCCGCTTGACATCATTGTCCTGGCCACGACGCAGACATTCCCTGGCTGTGTGGTCGATGCACGCATCGTCGGATATCTGGACATGTATGATTCCGGTGAACACGATGAAAAAATCATTGCCGTCAACAATGTCGATCCCCGTTTCGATGACATCCAGGACATCACGGACATAAAAGAGCTTCAACTCAAGGAAATCAAATTGTTCTTCCGGACGTATAAACAACTCCAGCCCGGCCATCATGTTGAAGTGTTGGACTATTATCCCCGTATTGAAGCAATCAAACTTGTTGAAAAATATTTCAAAGCATATGAAGATGCCCAACAAAAATAAAACACGGTCAATCGCCTTCACCTGACGATCGCCGTGT
>JAGYMP010000197.1 GCA_018400565.1 Bacilli bacterium
CGATGAATCGGCATTGATTCCCAGATATGAGACCGAAGAACTCGTCATGAATCTTTTGATGGTGCTTGATGAACGCTTTCCCGATAAGGCGTTGGATGTGATCGACGTCGGTACGGGATCGGGATGCATCGCAATCGCATTGAAAAAAGAAGCGCCGCAGCTTCACGTCGTTGCGACCGACATCGAGGATGACGCACTCAAACTCGCAAGAAAAAATGCCGAATCGCTTGATGCGGATGTTGCCTTTTTTGCGGGAGACATGCTTGATGCCGTGAAGGATAAAAACTTTGACGTGATCGTTTCCAATCCGCCTTATATCCCCAATGAAGAGGCGTTGGAGAGAATCATCGTCGAACATGAACCGCATGCCGCCCTATACGGCGGAAATGACGGACTAGATTTTTATCGGACGATCGTCCGTGCTTCCAAAGCGATGTTGAATGCGCCCGGCGTGCTTGCTTTCGAACATGCCTATGACAAGAAAGAGGAGTTGCAGGCATTGATCGAAGAGGTCTATCCGCATGCTGAAGTATGGACACTGAAAGACATGCAGGGAAGGGACCGCATGACATTTGCGGTCACCGGTCCTTGAAATGGCATTGATATATGATAGAATGAGCCCATGCGTAAGACGCTGAAGGGAATGAGATGAAATGGAAGAAGTCATCGGAAGAGTTGTCAGGATAGCCTCAAAAACATTGGATATGGATGAACCCGACGTTTTTTTTGAAAAAAAAGAACAGTTCCCTTCACCCGATATCACGTCTGTTATGCTTCCCGAGCGGTTGCAGATTTATGTCAATGAAAACTGGGCGGAACAGGCCGAAGCACTGGAAGTCATTTTCACCGTGTTGCATGAAGTCCGTCATGTTTATCAAAAAAGACTCGTGGAAAAATCTTCTTATGATGATCCGGGTATCACGGATGAGGATTTGACGCAATGGAAAAAAGAATTTGACGGGTACACACGTCCCGACGAATCAAAAGCCGGCGGTCCGGATGATGCTTACACGAAACAAGCGATTGAAATTGATGCGATGGCCTTTGCGAAACATCTCATCAGCAAGCTTTTCGGGTTTGAATATCCCGTTCCTGATGAATTGGAAGCCGAAGTCAACAACCGTTTGGCACGCATGCAGCATTATCGTGTCAGGAAATGAAACGCGGATTGAATCAAAAACCATTGATCAACATGGTGCCGCGTGTCTGAAAACGTATCTTTTAAGATATAATTTTCTCATATGCCAATGCGACGCATGCCAACGATAAACATGTCGGGGGATGAAACGACATGAAGCCAGCCATGTTGATGTTGAAGAGATCAGCCAGCGACGCATTGCGTCATTATGTCAAAAAAAATGGTTATGAGATTGGATCTGCGAAACATGCCTTCAGGGATGATTTCGTATTTTTTTTATACGATAATAATAATATAAATATATTATTAAACAAAACCGTCTTAATTTTTTCAAACGAAAACGGTTGACAAGATCGAAAAGTGCCTGTATAGTATTAGAATGAAAACGGAGGTCATGTCCAATGGCAAATAAATTAATGATAGTCGAATCCCCCTCGAAAGCAAAAACGATCGGGAAAT
>JAGYMP010000198.1 GCA_018400565.1 Bacilli bacterium
GCGGGACGAATTCTCACCGGGATCGGCGGGTTTCAATCCGTGTAAATCGGATGCCATGTTGGCTGTGTCATTCGATGCGGAGGCCGGCATGGCCGATTGCGGCCAGACGTGTTCTCTGTTCCAGGTGCCGCCGTAATCCCAGGTGCTGTCAATCGAATCACCGGTGTAAACCAAAATCAAATTCCCCTCAATATCGGGATCGGCATCTGTCTCATCAAGCATGTATCTCGCCTCACCGTACGTGACGGCATCCAGTGTTTCTTGTAAGATGATGCGGAGTTGGTCAAACAATTGCGCTCCGGTCAGTCCTTCGGCGTCATCATAATAAGCAATAAGATCGTCGATACCGGATAATTCATTGGAAACCGAAATCTCAAATGTTTTTGTAATGACAATCGGATCGGCATCTTCGACGGGGTAAGTGATGGTGGCCTCCAACGTGACGATTTCATCCGTGTTGACGGTTGAGAAGCTTAAAGTATGTCCGTCCAGGGTGGCCACGCGGTCATTGTTGGTGATTTCCCATTCAACGGTGGATTCACCGGTCATATCCGGTAATTCAACGACATCACTGTCTTCGTAAAACAAATCGATCGACAACTGGTCGGCATAATATTGTGCCATCTCAGCGGGTTCAAGCGCGAGTTGGATGTTCTCTTCGGTGCCGTCGAACAACATATAAATGGTGTCTCCGTGATCGGTGTAATAAATAAGATCGATGGTGACCGTCGTGTCCAGATATTCATTGACCAGATCCAATGCCTCGGGATTTGAATCATAATAAATCTGGGCAATCGGTGTGTCAGGATCATCAGGCGCGAAAAGATAGGTGTTTGTGTATTCGGACCAATCCCCTTGTGTGGTCACACGCTTGAGCGTACCCCTGACGGTATAGGTTTTACCGTGGACCATCTTGTCGGATGAATCAATGTCCAACAAAGCATCCACATCGCCGATGTCGGTTTTATCGACGAACACGGCATAATCGCTGCCGAGAATATCATGGGAGGTGACATCCGACACCTGATACAATGTGTAATAGGATGAATATTCACCGGTAAGCGTTATCTCCTGACCTTTTTCAATCGCAAAGGAATCATCGTAAACGCCCATGTATCCGGACCCGTCCGTCACAAAGAAACCGGATGCGAAAGTCGCGTAAACATAACCGGTGATAGTCACCGTATCACCTTCGTCGGCATGAGCGTGGACATAAGCGATGCTTGTTTCATCGCTTGCATCTTTCGTCGTGGTCGGCTCACCGGACATGGTGGTCGTCTGTGTGGTTGTTGTTTGTTCGCTTGTGGTCGTTGGTGTCTGCGTGGTCTCGGTGTCCGTCGTGGTACCGGTGCATGCGGATATCACAAAGACAAAAGCCACTAGAAAAACCAAAGTCACCATACGTTTTTTCATTATAAAAGCCTCCTTGCTTAAGTGCATTATCTATCTTACCATATTTCAGGAAAAAAACAATAGAACGACTCATTCGCCGGGTGAAAGACAAATCCCGACATCACCATTTATATGTCATTTGTATTTGATTGGTTTAATCTCTTTTTTATGTCTTTGATATATGATATAATCATTAAAGTTTGGAGGTGCCTTATGAAACGACTCGTGCACTCAATCAACAAAATCTTTTATTACGGATGGGTCATCGTCGCATTGAGCGGCCTGGCGTTCTTCATGAGTGCACCCGGTCAGACGTATTCGATCAGTGTGTTCATCAACGAATACAAAACCGTGTTCCCCGGATATTCAAGCACCCTGATCTCGAGTGCATACAGCATCGCGACGACGGTGTCGGGCTTGTTGCTTGTCTTCATGGGCAAAGCCATCGACAAACACGGTCCGAGGAAGATGATGGTCGTCGTCGGGTTTTTG
>JAGYMP010000199.1 GCA_018400565.1 Bacilli bacterium
CGGTGTCGTCGGCGAATTGGAAGAAAGCGACGATGTCATCGCACCTTCCGAAGAATCAAGCCAATCAGGCAACACATCTTCACACACGCCCGCGACCCCGGCTGCCCGTAAATTTGCCAGCGACAATGACATCGAATTAGAAGACGTTGATGCCACGGGTGAAGACGGACGGGTGCTCAAAGCGGATATCGTCGATCATCTCGCACAATCGCATCAGACAGAAACTGAAGTGACCGTGAAAACCAGGGAAAATGACAGACGCGAGGATATCTCATCGCTGAGAAAAACAATTGTCGAAACAATGTCGACATCCAAAAAAGTCATTCCCCATTCCACACTGATGGATGACGCCGTGGTCGATGACTTAGTCAAGTTGCGGGATGAACACAAGGAAGACGCGAAAAAAGAAGACGTCAAGTTGACATACTTGCCCTTCATCATCAAAGCATTATCCAAAACCATTGATAAATATCCGAAATTCAACGCATCATTCGACCATGAAAACAAGCAAATCATATACCGGGCGCATCAACATATCGGAATCGCCGTTGACACCGAAAACGGCCTGATCGTTCCGAACATCAAAGATGCGGACGCGTTGGGTATCTATCCGCTCGCAAATGAAATCGAACGTCTAGCGACCCTCTCGCAAAACAGAAAAATTCAGATGGACGATCTGAGCGGCGGCACTATTTCCATCACAAATTTCGGGGCGCTCGGTTCGAAAACGGGCACACCGATCATCAAACATCCCGAAGTCGCTATTTTGGGCATCGGGAAAATCGAGAAAAAACCAATCGTCCGTGACGATGAGATCGTGGCCGCTTACGTGTTGCCACTGTCGATCACCTTCGATCACCGCATCATCGACGGTGCGGACGCCGGCCGATTCATGAACACTCTGAAAAATTATCTGATGGATCCAATGCACCTTCTCTTCTCTTAGTCCGTTATGGACATATAGAAAAACACCCTAACCGGTTTTGACCGGAAGGGTGTTTTTTGATTGCATCCCTGTTTATAGTCACAAACCAATCAGGTGGTTTTACGTTTGTCGATGAATGACGTGTATGCTCCCGACATAAACCGCAAGCCTTCGAGTTGTTCATAATCATCGTTTTCCGGTTGAGCACCGGCAATGATGCCGTGGTTAATTTCAAGTTTGATGCGTTCACCGCCAACATTGACATCTGTCGTAAAACGCGGTGTTTTGCCGTAATTCCATGTCCATGCATGGTATTTTTCTTTGGAGAGTTTATGGACATCATCCATAAAGGAATCCGGGGCAACCCATGTTTGATGCTTTTCATTCAGCCGTGCGATGTATCGTTTGAAAAAGTCGCTCGTGAACGTCTCTGCATCCGCATAATTGGCGATCATATCTTTGATGTTTGTGACGCTGCGTTTGTCCGACAAAACCTGATGACCGCGTGCATCGATTTTCCCGGCTTGATGGAGCCCCTGTTCGATCATCCCAAGGTCGGTGTCAAAAAGCAGCGTTCCGTGATGCATGAGGCGATGATTCGCAAAGGCCTGGGCGTTGCCGGAAATTTTCTTATCGCCGGACATGAGATGACTTTTCGGCACGAAAGTTGTGTTAACCCCCATGTCGCCCAACGTGTCGATCACCGGCTTGAGAAAATATCGGTAGTCGTTGATCTTATGTTTGTAATCGCGGGTGATGTGGGTGAAATTGAGTGTGCCTTCATCCATGAAAATGGTGCCGCCGCCGGATATCCGTCTTAACACAGGGATATCATGTGTTTTTGCATAATCATGGTCGATCTCCAAAAACGGGTTTTGGTTGCGACCGACGATGAATGCGGGCTTGCTGCGCCAGACATAAACGATATCCTCATCCGTCGGCGGATTACGGAACATGGTTTCCTCGAAAGCCAATGCCTCCCGTGGGGTGGTCAGGAACGGTTCAACGATCAGCATGATTCAAAGCGCGAGCGATCCCATCGGATCCCAGGGTTTGAGATGGATGATTTCTTTGTCTAAGGCTTTCGTTTGTTTTTTAGTGAGATATTTTTTGTTGATGACGGCCTGATAGACATATTTGTCAAACCAGGAATCTGATGCGAGATAATAACCTTTGTCGCCGGCTTTCTCACCCCAGCTGTTTTCGATCTTCCATTTCGTGGGTTTGCCTTCCAATTCGGAATAACCGGTCAAGACCATGGCATGGTTCATCTGACTGTGTCCGTAATCAAGCATCTCGGCCTTTGACAAGGTAAGATCGAATCCGAAGATGTCTTCGTAATCATAACGGTCATCGGCCCAGATGCCTTTTTTCCTGTCACCATAATAAGCCACGTCGCATCCAAACCAGACGACTTCGTCATCATCAAGTTGTTCAAGGATCAATGCCTTCACTTCGTCCATCGGCAGGTTAAGGTGAGTGATTTGTTTCCCTTCGGCGACGTTACCGAGATAATCAACTGTGTAATTGTTATAAAACGGCTTGTCATCGGTCGGAGCGTTAATGATGCTGATATAATCATCCAAGATGCCACCGATGTATTCGTTGTAAAATTCAAGCGGCGTCAGCTTCGTGTCAATATGATACGTGTCATCTTTGTCTACATACTCGAAATGGAAAGTTTTGGGCGGTGTCCCGAAATTACTCACAAGAAATGCGTAGAGGTCTTCGAGCGTCTGTGTTTTCTTTGCATCCTTTTTGTCGGGATGTTTGCGTGCATACGCCACGTATTGGCGTAATTTGACATTGATGAATTGGTTCATCACGCGCGTGTTCGAGCTGCTCGTCGTTTCATCCATGGCCTCTTTTTGAACCAGGCCGTATTTTTTCACGAGCGAAACGAACATGTCCCATTGGCCGCCGTCCTGGATGCCTGTCCTCACAATGTGTTGCAGAGTGCGGTCATCCTTGTCAGCGTCAAGAAAATCGTCGACACTTTCCAAAAAATAGTTGATCTTCTCCAGTTTGTCATAAAATGCGACGTAATTCTGTGATAACTCAAATGATTTAAGGTTGTACTTTTTCGCAATGATCTCACGGAGCACATTGAGTCCTGCGAACAACCAGCACCGTCCGCTTTTCTTTTGGTTCGTGACCGGCAACGTTTTGATCTCTTTGGAAAAACGGAACGTCGACTTGGCCGCGTTTTCCTGTTTCAGACCGATTTTAGCTAGATCGCTATCTGTGAGCGCGCGTTTCAGGGTCTTGTGCTGGATGTCTTCACTGAGTGATTTATCCCAGTTTTTTAATGTCTCTTTTTTGATGGGTTTCATGTGTTTTCCTCCTAGGAAATAGCGTATATGTATTTAACTGAATATTGGATAGTCGGATAGTGATGATTGAGGCATCCGCTGTTTTGTCATTTCAATTATCTTCACATGCAGACGGTCAAACAGATTGCTCAAGAACTTCGTTTTTTTTCTCTGGGGCACATGGAGAAGATCCTCAATGATCAATGGATCGATGTCAAATTCCTGACAAATCGTTTCAATTCTTTCTTCATCAGACAATCCATTGACTTGCACGTGTGTGACATCGGCCGTTTCGAGTGGGCTGTGATGATCACTTTCGTCCACATGCCCCGTACGATCGAACCCGAAGGCACGGGCACGGGTTTATGAGGGTTTTGTTCCATGTCCGTGTTGGAATCTTTTGCTGGCAAATGGAAAAAATAAGGTTTTTATTGAACGACCACTTTTAAAATGATACGGTTAATGTCATTATACATCGCTAAGGGGTTTGTGGCAATCCCATTTAATCATTGTCTTGTTGTTTATGCTTTTTTGCCAAGGTGAAAATATTCTTCCACAGCATGTATTTTTTCATCGATCGGTTCATCGATAGATTTTCTCTCAATCACGGGAAATCCCGTGTGTCTGAAAGCATCGATTTTCTCTTGGCGGTTAACATAACTGACAATGTCCTTATAGTGGCTGATGGCCTGTTCGGGATTGTCCATGTTTTTCAATACCTTTAGTAAGAACTGTTTATCGGCATCGGGTCGTTTGAAAAAACTTTCGGTGGCAATCTCCGGCGTGGCGACCATATAGACCACATGATCGGGAGCCGCGATTTCCTTTAACACATCATGGGGGATGTTTGTATCGACGATGATTTTTTTATCATCATGTGTGAGCGACACAAGTTCCATGATTTCAAATTCAATCAATTCCCTGGCAGTGTCTTCCATCCATGCATCATAAGTTTCTTTGCTGCGGCTGACATATGCTTCCCAACCGTCCATTGTTTTGAAATAATTCATGTTTGGATGCGTTTTTGGTGTCGTCAGTGACAAAAATTTATTGAATCCGTAATTTTCACCGCAAAGAATCATGTCATATTTTTCTGCCAATGCTTTGCAGACAGTTGATTTTCCCGCATAGGCGGTACCGTTGATGAAATAGACATTCCGCATATGGTGCTTGATGATTGTGTTGTTGATGTACATTGGGTTGCTCCTTTTCATGGTGTGTGATGTGATGATGATTGAGGGAAGGGATGTTGGCAAGCATTCTTCTATCCGTTTACCGTTCGCATCCTTGTGCTGTTCTTCTCTTCTCTGAGATTAAAAAAGCTCCAGACTGAAAAACAGCCCGAAGCTTACTCAACGCATATGGTGCGGTTGATGGGAGTTGAACCCACACGTCCGTTTGGACACTACCCCCTCAAAGTAGCGCGTCTACCATTCCGCCACAACCGCATGATTTGCCCGTATAACGGGCGTTTTTATTCGATTTTCGAGAATTGCTGGATGCCAGCTTTGAAGATGGCCGGATGTTCACCGGCAATCAAGGGTTTTGCATAATCGATGAAGGCTTTCGTGACATGATTGCCATTTTTGTTGATCATCGATGCCGGCATTTTTCTTTCCAGGTTCGCACAGGCTGAGAGATCGAGCAACTTATATTCGATTTCATAGGGATCGTTGCTTTTGCGTTGCATCGTCACAACCTTGTTGGTCGTGCCGGCGGCCACATGTTTGACGGCTTCGCGTCCAACCCGGATGGCTTCGTTGACATCCGTGAGGCTTTGGATGTGTGATGCCGCGCGTTGCGTCGAACCGAATTCGACCGATCGTGAGGGAATGCCCAAATCAGCCGTGACGGCTGCTGCGAGTTTGGAACTCACGCCGCCGAGTTGGAAATGACCGAATGCATCTTTGAGACCGGAACTCGATGACACATAGATGCCCTCTTCGTTTCTGATACCCTCGGAAACGGCCACGAGGCATTGCTTCCGTTTGGCATAAATACGCTTGATATCGTTTTTGTAACGATCGATTGAAAAGGGGACCTCTGGTAAGTATATCAAATCAGGGCCGTATCCGTCAAGTCCCGCGAGTGCGGACGATGCGGTCAACCATCCGGCATGACGTCCCATGATCTCAGCGATCGTGACTTTGCTTTTGGGATAAGCAATCATGTCCCGGCCGATTTCCATCATCGTGTTGGCCACATATTTGGCCGCAGACCCGTATCCGGGCGTGTGATCAAAATGAGGCAGATCGTTGTCGATCGTTTTCGGAACACCCATGATGTAACAATCGTAATCGATTTGATCCATGTATTCAGCGATTTTTTTGCATGTATCCATTGAATCGTTACCGCCGTTGTATAAGAAATAACGAATGTTGTATTTTTTGAAGATATAAAGCAAACGGACATACGTCGAATCGTCCTTGCGAAAATCCTCGAGTTTATGCCTGATTGAACCGAATGCGGCCCCCGGGGTGTGTTTCAGAAGTTCGATGTCTTCTTCTGATTGCTCATTCAAAAAGATAAAATCCTCATTCAGCGCACCGACGATACCGTGTCGCATTGCGATCACATCTTCGATCTGGGGATGTTTTTTCGCTTCATCAAAAACACCGTAAGCGCTGGCGTTGATGACTGCCGTCGGTCCACCGGATTGTCCATACAAGAGATTACCTTTGAGCTTCAAAAAATCACTCCCGCTAGCGGATTTGCTTTCAAAAATTATTTTACCACAATTCAAAAGAAATTTCCATTGAAATCGGCTGTTTTTTGCAAAAGAATGGGATTGTCTCAGCATTACCGGACAACGGAGCAACATCTTGGTGTTCAGATGTTTTTTATTTTATTTAAACCCTTGTCCAATGACCTGATATCCTCTACGGACATGCCGATGAATTGCATGGCTTTAAGGAGCGGATAGCGACCCGGCACGGGAAATGCTGTTTCTTTGTCTGAATAAGATGAGAGCAATGCCCGCGCTTCATCATTGTTGAGCACATGATGAAGCGAATGGTTGACGGATAAATATGGATCGTATGCATCATGATATGCACTCACTCGGTGGGCTTGCGATTTTCCTGAAAAAACATCGTCCAACCAGGTTACGGCGTCATCAAACCATGCGGGTGTCCGTGAACAGATGTCGGGATTGTTCTTGCCGATCATTTCCTCGGTCGCAAGCGAGAATCCATGGTTTGCGTATGCATAGACATGTGCCTCGTATTGCAAATGGAAATCATTCAGTTTCGTGATGAATGCCAATTGGTTCTCAATCGGGACAACAGGGTCATTCCTCGATGCGAACACAAACACGGGCGGGGTGCCACGGTTTATTTTTTCCACTGTCCCCGGAAACGATGCATCCATGGCCTTGGCTGCTTGTTCGAGTGTGACCGCATAACCCAGCATAACCGCATCCGGTTTTTCCCCGGACATGGTCGCTGCGGCGCTCGCGAGATGACCGCCGGCCGAAAACCCGATGACACCGATGTTGTTGTCGATGATGTTCCACGATGTACTTCGTTGTTTGATCTGCTGCATGGCAGCCTCATAATCGTTTAAGGGATTGGGCCATGTTTTATGCTCACCGACTGAATAGCGCAACACAAACGCATGATACCCTTTCGTGTTGAACGCCAAAGCTATGGGTTCTGCTTCCCTGTCTGAACAAAAATCATACCCGCCGCCGGGTAAAATCAACACAGCGGGTCGTTTTTCCGTGAACCTGAATTCGTTGCCGCAGGGAAGGACGTACGTCTCTAATCGAACATCTCTTTTTTTGTTTAAGACAATCGTTTCATGAATCATCGTTCCACAACCTTTCACTTTAATAAAAACCCACGTCACGAGACGTGGGTGATTTGATGTCTGGTGCGGTTGATGGGAGTTGAACCCACACGTCGCGAAGACACTACCGCCTGAGGATAGCGCGTCTACCATTCCGCCACAACCGCATCGGCCACATAACATTATACAACAAAAACGCCATTTTTCAAACAAAAACTCATGAAGACGTTGATTTCCCTCAAGATGTTTCTTTCCTTGCATCTGAAACCAAGCGGAACAAGAAAAAAACCATGGCCTGCAAGATGACATAACCGATGACGAAAAAAATCATGAACCAGCCAATCCGGTCAGTCAGATCGCCGATGATGGTGAAAACCCGTAAGACATCCCAGGAATTATAACGGAGAAAACGACCGATATACACCGCAATCCCGCTCAGAGAAAATACGGTGGCCAGAAAAGGGATCCGCCATTTGCGCGGCACCCGATCATACCAGATATTGAGTCCCAAAAGACCGGTATACAGACCAATCATAGCGCCGATGAAGATATGAAGAAGCGCCACGTAAGCATCGAGACTCTCCAGATACACATACGGGGCATAAGGTGATGCGACGTGCACGAACGCCGATGAATCGATATAGATGAGGTCGGTGACGATATACACACTGTTCGGATAAAAAAGCAACCAGAGTATAAAAACAGCGACCCTCGGCCATGTACGTTTGTCGATATAGCGTCCGAAAACATACAAAACCACGATGGGTATAAATGCGAGGATCATGTTCCACGCAAGCATCAGATGCAAACCGTCATCAACATAAAGCATCACGCCCGGCGAAATCACGACATAAACAAAGACCATGACAGCTATACTGATGAATGTCTTCTTGTCGATGATTCGTTTCATGGTCTCACTCCTTTGTTATGAGAATGCATGTGATCCTATCATGACCGTGCGGCCGTCGCTAAGATGGCCATCATCGTCTTTAATTCCGAAAGTTGGTTCTTATACTCCTCCAGACATCCTTCGTCAAACGGACGAAACAAGCGGATGTCAAACGTATCCTCTTTGGTATTGATGGCAACATAACACCTGTTTTTCTGGAAGGAAAACGCAATCTTGTCACCATAATGCGCATCGAATGCTGCGAGCTTCTCCATGAAATCCGGTTTCAAAACCTTAAAAGCTCCGAGTCCGTCAGCAGCATACACGTCAAGATCGTCATTAAAATCCATGCTTTCGGTATCAATCTTGCTGTAATCATTGTAACGGAAACGTCCGAAAAAAGAGGGTTGGCAAATAATCATATCCGTCGGGAAGTCACCTTCGAAATCCAAAGCATGCAGCCGTCCCAAAAAGGTTGTCACGACAGTCGTGGACTTGCCGGAGTGCCTGACTTCCTGAAGTTTCACGTCAGCTGAACGCAAACGAATGCCCTGATGTGTTGCATCGATCATGTCTTCAGAAAAAAACCGATCTGAGCGTTTCATGATGCGGGTCCTCAGGGTCTCGTCTTCGGTGAAACCCCCGTCTGCATAAAACGTTCCGCCGGGTAACATGTCATTGACCATACTCCGGAGTTGTTTTTCTTTGAAGCCCTTGGTTGCTTTTTTAAAATGTTTTTTCGCGAATCCCAAGGTCACGCTTCCGATGACGACAAGCCCCATCACGAAGAACTGTCCTTCGATGCCTCTTAAGCCCATGGGGATGAATAACAAAAACCCGGTCACCATCATCATAACTCCGATGACACACAAAAACTCATATTTATGTTTGATGCGCCTCACATCGTCGAATGATTGGTTCATGAGGGGTTACCCCCCGATTCACTTGCATGATTTTTATTGTTTTGTATATAATCAAAATATTTCATGTCTTCTTCGATCAAATGTGCCATGATAAAATCCTCAATCAAGAAAGAAAAGATCATCATCGCATCGACTTCACCGGTCTCAAACAACGTCTGGATGTGAAGAGCCTTGTTCAAAAGGTCAAAATGAATCTTCTTGTGCTCTTCAAGTGCGGGATAATCGACATCCGCCATGATTTTCTCTTCGTAATTGAAATGGTCGCGGACTTCATGAATGATTTTCCCCACCTCATCTTTGACGTGGGCGCGTGTTTTCTCGGGATACGTCTTATAGACCAGTTGCTTGCCGAGGAATAAAAGGTCTTTATGTTGCTTGTCGATGACGGGATCGCCGGATGACCACGCGGGGTCCCATTCCGTATATTTGCTTGATATCAGGGGAATCTCATTCGTGGCTTCGATCAATGCGTCTCGTCCTTGCTCCTTTGCGATGTACATGGCATCATCCGCACGTTTGAACCACGCACGGAGGGTTTCTTCCTTTTGTTTTTCCGCGAAGCCGATCGATACCGTGATGTGTTTGACAACCGGAAACACATGTTGGGCGATTATTTGTTTCAGGGTTTTGAGGGGACCGCGGATGGCATCAATCGGTTGATGGTAGATAATGGCAAACTCCTCGCCGCCGATTCTTGAAATGATTGCTTCATCGGTATGTTTTGTCAGCAATTTGGAAAGGTTGATCAATACCCTGTCGCCGACTTGGTGTCCCCACATGTCGTTGACCAGTTTGAAATGGTCAAGATCGAGGATTGCAAGTGTTCGCGGATGACCGGTGTCCTCATTCAAACGATCGTAAAAATAACGGCGATTGTACAATCCCGTCAACGGATCACGGCTCGCTTCATCGGACAACCTCTTCTCCCGGTCTGCCCATTCAGTCACATCACGGGCACTCGCAAAGAGCATGTCATGATGCATTCCCGCTTTCCATTCAAAGACACGGTAAGAACCCTCTTTTGATCGATAGCGGTTTGTGAAGGACCGGATGATATGGCCTTCATTCAAGTGCTTGACTGCCTCAAGTGTGTCATCGAGATCATCGGGATGAACGAACTGCGCGATATTTTTGTTGAGAATGGCTTCTTTTTCAAAACCCAATGTATCCGTGACCGCATCATTGACACGCAGGATTATTCCTTTTGAATCTGTCACCCAGAACATCTCTGTTTGATATTCGAACAAGATATCAATGTTGCGATCCTGTAAAAATTGTGATGTCATTTCCTTGAAAATCAGAAAAATCACATCGTCATAAGCGACAAACAATTCCGTTTGGTAATTATGTCCTGTTTGTTTGTGCTCAAAAATACCGATCTTCCGTCCCCCGTTTTGTTTGACGGACAAAAGGTCGCGGTTTAGTTTTTTCACCGAATATGTGCTCTTTGAGAAGAAATCTTTCAGATGGTCACCCGAAGATGCGCCAAATGTGTTTATGAAGGCTTTGTTGACATATACATTCTCAAACGCAAAGACACCTTTGTTGTTCGTAATCCGCTGGAATGTGATGGGAAACTGAAATTCATCCAACCAGCGTTTGAAATTCATATTCATACTTATCACCATAACCATTGTATCATAAAATCTAAGAACGGAAACCGCCTTTCAGCGGTTTCCGTAATTTTTTTTAGTTATATTGATTAAATCAGTTTCAATGTTTTTCCGACTTTCTCGAATTTCTCAAGCGCAAAATCCAGGTCTTTTTGCGTGTGGCTTGCGCTGATCATCACACGCAAACGTCCTTTGCCCTTGGGAACGGTCGGAAACACGATGCCGGAAACAAAGACACCTTCATCGAGCAATTGTTTTGAAAACGTCATTGTCTTGGCTTCATTGCCGACCATGACGGGGGTGATCGGAGTCTGTGAGTGTCCGATGTCGAATCCCATCTTGCGGAGATGCTTCTTGAAATAATTGGCATTGGACCAGAGTTTTTTGGTGTGTTCATCGCTTTCCGAAAGTATTGTCAGCGATTCTTTGATCGCACCGAGCGCAGCCGGCGGCAAGGCGGTTGAGAACAACAAAGGGCGTGCCCTGTGCAACAACCATTTCTTGACATTTTCCTTGGTGGCGACATAACCGCCGATGACACCGATTGCTTTTGAGAGTGTGCCGATGATGAAATCGATTTTTCCGTGCAAACCGTAATGATCGACTGTCCCGCGGCCGGAACGGCCCAAGACACCGCTGCCGTGGGCGTCATCGACATACGTCAGGCAATCATATTTCTCTGCCATATCGACGATCGACGGCAATTTCGCAAGATCCCCGTCCATCGAAAAGACGCCGTCGGTGATGATCAGACAACGTTCGTAGTCCTTGCGTTTTTCTTTTAAAACCCGTTCGAGATCATTCATGTCGGAATGGTTGAAGATGGCTTTGTCGGCCTTGCAAAGACGGATGCCGTCAATGATCGATGCATGGTTTAATTCATCACTCACGATCAGATCGCCTTTTTTGACAATGGCCTGAATGGTGCCGATATTGCAGTTGAGACCGGATTGGAACACGATGGCGGCTTCTTCTTCCTTGAAATCGGCCAATAGATCCTCGACGTCTTCCAGGAGGTCTTGGTTACCGACGATCGTCCGCACGCTGCCGGCACCCGCACCATATGTCTTTACGGCGTCACATGCCGCTTTTTTCACGCGTTCATTGTTCGCAAGTCCCAGATAGTTGTTTGATGACATGTTGACGATCGTCTCGCCCTCTAGTTCGATGACATGGTCGCAGGGACCTGTGTTGACCGGGAGTTCACGGTAAACGCCTTCTTCTTTGAGTTGGTCAATCCATTCGTCAATGTAGTGCAATGTGTCTTTCATTGTTTCTCCCCTTCCGGATACATGATGATTTTACCACAATTCTTCTCGCCCATGAGTTTGGCTGCTTGTTCGATCTCGCTGAGTTTGAATTCATGGGTGATGATTTTATCAAGGTGCAGGACATCGTTGTCCAGCAATTCTCTGACTTTATCCCACGTATCATAAATGCGGCGGCCGACGACACCATAGATCTCAATGCCTTTGAACACAACATCATCGGCGAAGTTCACTTCGATGGTTTCCGTCGGAAGGCCGAGCATGGACATCTTTCCGCCCCGTTTCACATATTTGAACGCCTGTTCGATGGCAGACTTGCTGCCGGAAAATTCACCGATGACATCCGCGCCACGGTGGTTGGTGTTTTGAAGTACCGCTTCAATCACGTCTTCGGACCGCGGGTCGATGGTCACATCGGCGCCGATTTCCTTTGCCAGATTCCGTCTATAATCGTTGATTTCGATTGCGATGACTTTTTTTGCCCCATAGGTTTTTGCGACATCAATGCCCATAAGTCCGATCGGTCCACATCCAAGGACGACGACATCTTTGTCTTTCAAATCAAAATGGGCCATTGTGTGCACCGCGTTGCCGAGCGGTTCCTGAACGGACAGGTACTTTTGTTTTTGCCCCGAGTCATTCACGATACAATTCATCGCCGGGATTTTGATGTAGCCGGCAAAGCAACCGTCTCTGTCTACGCCGATGATTTCTGTGTTTTCACAGATATGGCCCTCACCGCGTCTGCAAAATTCGCATTCACCGCAAATGATATGGGTCTCGGCGCTGACGATGTCACCGGTTTTGACTCGTGTGACATCGTCGCCGACACGCATGATCTCACCTGAGAATTCATGCCCGGCGACAAGCGGTAATTTCAATCTGCTTTTTGCCCAATTATCATATGCATAGATATGATAATCGGTTCCGCAGAATGATGTGGTCAAGACTTTGATCAACACTTCATCGGGTTTAAGTTTTGTGGAAATTTTGTGTTTTTTAATGGTGAACCCTTTTTCGGGTTTGTCTTTGAAGACGGCTGTCGTTTCCACGAATCCTTTGTCGTTATTCGTATCCATATCCTACTCCTCGTCAATAGTATTAAAAACGCTTTCATCCATTCACATTATAACATATTGATTTTGCTTTGCATGACTTTTTTTGTTTTGTTCGTGATGAAAAAAATACGATGAATCAACATCCGTAATGATGAACAAACATAATAAAAAAACGAAAAAATCAGCAATTCATTGATATGTTTTTTTTAGAACATATGATATAATGGACATGGTGATAAAATGAATAAAGAGGAATTGTTGAAGGGTCTCAAGACAGCTTGGGCTTTTTCCGATGTCCCTTATTTGGTTTTAGATGCGGATAATGACATTGTTGAAACTTCCTACGGCATTAAAGGAATCAAACAACTGCCAATCTACAAACAGGCAATATCCATGTCTTTTTCCGAAAAACATCCCAGGCTGATCTCTTATGAATCGATGGAGTTATACGGAGTCTTTACAGTTAACACGGGCAAACGG
>JAGYMP010000200.1 GCA_018400565.1 Bacilli bacterium
GAAGAACAGTGAAGCCGAAATTGATCGTCAATCTCGGCATCAGCGGCGCGAGTGAATACCGGATATTTTTCCAGATTGTCATGCCGCTTGTCAAACCGGCCTGGCTGACACTCATCATTTTGCTTTTTCAACGCCTTTGGATCACGGACGGCGGCAATTTCATTTTCAGCGAGCAGATGAAACCGGTCAGTTACGCTCTCAGACAGATCGCCCAAGGTTCTGTCGAGCGAGCCGGAACGATTGCGGCCGTGGCTTTCATCATGATGATCGTACCTGTCACATTTTTTATTCTCTCACAATCGAGAATCGTCGAAACATTCAGTTATTCAGGCATGAAATAGGGGTGTTTGTATGAAAAAAATAGTCGCACTCATGATGATTCTTGCCTTGTTTCCGCTTACGCTCGGTGCGGGCAGCTATATCTATTCCTATTGGGAGCATGCCATGCACAGCGCGCCCGGATTGGCATTTGAGGCTTCCATCAACGCCGAGGGACTCGGTGCGAATCTTGTTTCGCCGGAGGATCTCGTCGTTTATGAGGATTCAGTTTACATCGTTGACAGCAAGGCTGACAGTCTCGTTATTATTGATGAAGATTTCGACCTCAAGCATGAATGGACCGAATTTGTGATGACGGATGCTTACCGTGAGCGTACAGGTACCGATATGGGGACAGTTCTCACACTTAACGGACCTTATGGTGTGGATGTCACCGTCAACGGAATCTTCATCGCGGATACGAGCAACAACCGCATTGTGAAGTTGAATCACGATTTTGAGGTCGTGGATGTTTTTGGCGAGATAGACGATCCGACCTTTGATGAGATCAAGTTTGAACCGAAAAAAATTACGGTCGATCCGACAAACAGGATGTATGTCGTGGCAAGGAACATCTACGAAGGCATCATGGAAATCAATTCGGACGGAACGTTCAACCGTTATACGGGTGTGAATCCGATTGAGTTGACGCCTTTCGAGATCTTCAGCCGCAGTTTGATGACCGAGGAGCAAATCGAACAGATGCAGCTTTTTTTGCCCACCGAATACACGAATGTCACGATTGACGACCGCAATTTCATCTATGCGACCAGCCGCGTATCGGAGAACAACCCGGAAAACCCGATTCAGCTCATCAACCCCAAAGGCGTCGATGTCATCAAGCGAAACGGGTATTATCCGCCGATGGGTGACATCCAATATGTCGAAGGCGACAACAGTTATGTCGTCGAAGGGCCCAGTACCTTGGTTGACATCGCTTATACCCATGATGGAATCTATACTGTGTTGGATCGGAAACGGTCGCGTCTTTTCACCTATGACAGCGAAGGCTATCTGCTTTACATCGACGGGGAAGAAGGCAAGCAGATCGATCGGTTCAGTGAAGGGGTTGCCCTTGATTATTTCGGTGACAACCTGTTGGTCTTGGACCGCGGCACAACAACAATCGTTGTTTACGGTCATACGGAATTCGGCGCATATGTCAATGAGGCCATCCATTACCACAATATCGGCGAATTTGACAAAGCCGCAGAAGTGTGGGAAAAAGTCATCAAGATCAACTCAAACTATGAAATCGCCTATAACGGCATCGGCAAGATGCTTCTTCGTGAAGGGCAATACAAAGAGGCCATGGAATACTTTGAGATGGGTTACGATCAATATTACTATTCCAAAGCCTTCCAGGAATACCGCAACGGGATCATCAAAGCGAATTTCGTCTGGATTATCAGCGGACTTGTTTTATTCGCGGGCTTTTTGATCGGCCGAAAGATCTATAAAGTGTACAAACAGGGAGGGACGATTCTTTATGATGATTAAATTGAAGAAGATTTATCATGATTTCATCCGGTTCCCTTCGTATATCCTTTTTCATCCTTTTGACGGTTACGAAGAATTCAAACGCTATAAAAAAGGCAAATTAAGCGTGGCGATCGTGTTCATCGTCTTGTTTGTCTACTACCAAATATTCAGATTTCGCAATCTGGGCTTTTTGGTCAACAACAACAATCCTCTGGAACTCAACAGCTTGGAGGAATTCTTCACCGTCTTCTTGTTGATTTTTCTGTTTACCGTGGGGAATTGGAGTGTCACGACGCTCATGCAGGGCAAAGGGACGTATAAGGAAATCCTTATGATGACGGGATATTCGCTGTTCCCGCTGTTGCTTTTCGGGTTTATGGGGACTGTCTTGTCGAATTTTCTCACATTGGATGAAATGGGATTTTATCATCTGATGATGTATCTTGCATATGCTCTCACAGGATGGATGATTTTCATGGGTGTGCTGAATATCCATGAATACGGACTCGGCAAAACGATTCTGTCTTTTATCGCGACCTTTGTCTCGGTATCCGTCATGATGTTCGTCGGATTGCTGTTTTTCGACCTCATCCAACAGATCATCGCGTTCGTGGTTTCAATCGTGAATGAATTCAATTTGAGGTACTGACTATGAAGAAAAAAATGTTTTTGGCAGTGTTGACAATCATTCTCGGCTTTGTTTTGTACCTGACCCTGTTTAACATGCGAGCCGGAATCATTCCCGACACAGAAAAAATCGAATATAACGAAACAGGGTTCGTGGATGCGATGACACTTGAGGACACTGAGCATCTGGCGGCTTCCAACGATCGTTTCGAACTGTATCTCGATGAAACGACATCTTATTTCACTGTCGTTGATAAGTTGAACGGCACGGAATGGCACAGTAATCCCTCCGAACCCGATCCGTGGCAGACGGATCTTAGCAAAACAATCACACAAAGTGCGATCAACAAACAAAAATCCACGTTGCAGTTATCCTATTTCAATGAGTCCGGTTCGCTTGCGACGGTCAACAATTACTCGCTCAGCATCAGTCATCCCAAATCCGTCCTGTATGAAGAGGGACTCAGGACATATGAAATCAAATATGTCGAGGACGGATTCCAGGTCTTGTATGACATAAAAGAAGTTGACATCGATTATTTGTATTTTCCGAAATATCTTGAACCTGAGGTATTGGAAGCCCATCCGGACCGTGATTTGCTCGAAGCCATCGCTTACACAGGTTATGATGAGCAAATGGATGTTTATGTGATTTCCCAATATGAAGATATGTCCATGCTCGTCCGCAAACGTTTATATGATATCTTTTACGGCGAAGACGGCCTCGGTTACACCCGGGAACGTGCCATCGAAGAAAACGAATCTTACGGATACATGGAAGCCGAAGAATTGGTAGAGCTCAAAGTCGGTGTTGACGTGCGACTTACGGATGACGGTGTGAAAGTGTCGGTCTTGCGCGATTCGATCTCTGAGTCATCATCATCGAAACTTGCATCCGTGAGTTTGTATCCGCTGTTCGGGACAGCCATCAGTGAAATCGATGGTGTCGGAACCAACGGTTCGATCATCCTCCCCGATGGCAGCGGGGCAGTTATGGAGTTCAACAACGGGAAGCATTATCAACAACCGTATTCAAAACATCTTTATGGCCATGATCTGGGCATGTTACCGCACAAAAAACCGGAGAGCCAAAACCCGATCACCATTCCATTGTATGGCATGGTGAAGGAAGATGCCGCATTTGCGGCGATCATCACGTCCGGCGATGCCATGGCGAGCATCAACGCCGATGTGTCCGGGCGTATTGACTCATACAACAAAGTGTATCCCACGTTTGATTTCAGGGAAAACGAAGCGGTCATCCTCGGATCCGGTTTCAACCAATATGCGATCGATCTTTGGACCGAAGAACCCGTGGACATGGATTTCACGGTCAATTACGTTTTCCTGGAAGAGGAGAAAGCGGATTATGTGCATATCGCAGAAACGTATGCGGATTATCTGGATGAGCACCATACATTTTCGTCCATTGATGAGACGGATGAGACGACATTGACCGTGGAATTGCTCGGCGCATACGAACAAAAAGATTTCTTCATGGGCGTTCCTTATCATCGCAGCGAATCGATGACGACATTCGAACAAGCGCAATGGATGACAGAAGCGTTCATCGAACGCGGTGTGGATGACATCGATATCATCTTCAAGGGAATGATCAACGGGGGACTGTCTTCGTCGGTTGCCAATGCATTCGATGTTGAACCTGTGCTCGGCGGCAAGAAAGGCTATGAGACATTGTTGTCTTATGCCGGAGCGAATGACATCACGGTTTATCCGAGCGTGAGTCTGATGACAGCCGACGGCTTTATCAAACCTTTCGACCAGTTCAGGTACGCATCAAGCCGGCTTGACGGGAAATTATCCAAAGATTACATTTATCATTTACCTTCAAAATTACCGTATGAGGAAGCCCCGGCCGTGAAGAATTTCAAGCCTGATTATGTTGTCAATCCGCTGTATTACGAAGCAATTTTCAATCGATTTTCGAATCGATATGACGGCAATACCGTTGCTTTTGAAGCATTGGCCAGCCGACTCGGCGGTCATTACGGCGATGATTTGCTTTATCGTCAGACCGCGATGCGGATACAAAGTGATATCCTGGAAAAATCTTCGGATGCTTTATTGTTAAAGAATCCTTTTGGATTCGCATATCCCTACGCGGATCATATCACGGACATGCCGATGGAAATGACACGGTATCCGATTCTGGATTACTCGATCCCCCTTTTGCAACTGGTCTTATCGGGGAAAATCAATTACTCGACGATGAGTCTCAACATGTCAACGGAGCGCAGCAGTGAATTCATGTTCTTAAAAGTGATTGAAACAGGCTCAAATCTGAAGTATACGTTATCGTATGATGATTCATCCAAACTCAAAGAGACAAAACACAATCAATATTTTTCAACACAGTATATGAATTGGATCGACCGTATTGAAGATCAGATCAGCGAACTGAATGAACTCGGAATCCATGAGGGCCACTTGGCGGACCATGAACTTATCGCCGATCATGTTTATAAGGTGACTTATTCACACGGACTCGAAATTTTGATCAATTACAATTTACAAACAGCATACGGCATACTCGGGTACAACGTTCCGCCGATGGACTATATCGTGATGGGGGTGGAGTAATTGGCTACCGTGAATAATCAAACAATCAAAGCTCCCAAAAAAAGCGGTTTAAAGGGACATGAACGGCAAAAGCGATTTTGGGCCGCCGTATTCCTGGCACCCTGGGTCATTGGCTTTTTGATGTTTTTCCTTGTGCCTTTCATCCGCAGTCTTTACTTCAGCTTTTTTACCCTTGAACCGACCCCGGAAGGCATCATAACAACGTTTACTGGTTTCGAAAATTATATTTATGCTTTGAATGAGCATGTCATTGGGAACACCAGTTTTCGCGTCGAGTTGATCAACACGACGATGGATGCTTTGATTAACATCCCCGTTTTATTGATCTTCAGTTTGTTCATCGCCGTGATGCTTAACATGAAATTCCGGGGACGCGCCCTCGTGCGCGCGATTTTCTTCATTCCCGTCATTTTGAACAGCGCTGCCGTCACAAGCGCGCTTGGCGGAGGTGAGGCGGTGGCCCAGCTGTTGGAAGAACAGGGAATCGAGCAGATTTTTGATTTGGAATTCTATTTGGTTCAGGCAGGTTTGATGCCTTGGCTGATCACGTTCATCGTCGGTCTGATCGACCGCATTTATGCCATCTTATCCTTGGCCGGCGTTCCTATTTTGTTGTTTTTGGCATCCATTCAGTCGGTTCCGAAACATCTTTATGAGGCAGCCAAAATCGAAGGCGCGACCGGTTATGAGACATTTTGGCTGATCACATTGCCGAATGTCAGTCCGCATATCGTGACGGTCGTCGTTTATGCACTTGTCGACACATTCATGACATCGCCGGTCAGCATGATCATCTCCGAGGAATTGGGAAATTCCAACCGCTGGGGCGAAAGTGCTGCCATGGCCTGGGTATACGTGAGCACCGTGATCTTCATTCTGCTGCTGTTGGCCGTGTTTGCCAAAGCCTTCAAGATCGGGGGGTCACATTATGAAGATTAAATCCCTTTACGGTTCAGTCAGACGATCCCTCCGACATACAAAAGACGATATTCAGGATTACATGAACGACCCCGCCACCCAATTGCGCTGGAAAAAACGCGTCGGTGAGATATTCATCAAAGTAATGCGCTCGATTTTGCTCTTCGGACTTTGTTTTGTGATTTTATTTCCGATCATCCAGCAGATATCCATGGCACTTCGTGCCCCGGTTGATGCGAACAATCCCGCGGTTGTGTGGATTCCGGAAAATTGGTCGCTCATGAACATCAAAATCGCCGTGGTTGTCCTTGATTACTGGCATTCTTTGGTCAATACCGCCAAACTCAGTTTTATTTCCATGATTTTGCAGCTTTTTTCAACGGCTTTGGCCGGATATGCCTTCAGCCGTTTGCGTTTCAAAGGAAGCAACATCTTGTTTTTCTTTGTGATCATCACGATCGTGACACCGCCCCAGGCACTCTCATTGGCACAGTATCTATATTTCCGCAACATCAACATGATCGGCAAAGAAACAAGCATTTATTTGATGAGCGGTCTCGGGATGGGGATAAGAAGCGGTATCTTCATTTACATTTTCCGTCAGTTTTTCCGCGGTTTGCCAAAAGAGTTGGAGGAATCCGCACAACTGGACGGAGCGAGCGTTTTCCGCACATTTTGGAATATCATGCTGCCGAATGCGCGCGGCGCAATCGTGACGGTCGCCCTTTTTGCCTTTGTGTGGCAGTGGAACGATGCTTATTACGTCAGCATTTTCGATGTGTCGACCGAGGAATTCCCGTTGCTCACGATGCAGCTCATCAATGCGGCAGAAGGTATGTATCAGGCGCTTTTTTACACCGGCGGATTGGATCTGGTCGGACAGAATGTCTGGGAGAACCCGCTGTTTCTCGCGTTGATCAGCAACGTTTCCGCGTTATTGATGATGTTGCCGCTGCTGATCATGTATCTCTTTGTGCAAAAACAATTTGTTGAATCGATCGAACGGACAGGTATCGTCGGTTAGGAGCATCGACCATGTTTGATAACAGCATCTATGCCAAATTGAATGACATCGCCGATTGGATTATCCGTGTCGTCATGTTGAATCTGATGATGATTCTTTTCAGTTTGCCCGTAATCACGATTTATCCGGCTTTTTCTGCGGGATACAACATGTTCATTGATTATGTCGAGAAGAAAAACACACGTCTTTTCCGGGACTATTTCAGATATTTCAAAGAGTCTCTGGGTCAAAAAACCGTATTTAGTGTCGTGATCATTCTGTCTTATCTTTTGGCATACCTCAACATCCGGTATTACCATGAATATCTAAAAGCCGGTCCGAATCTGTTCTATACAATCGGTTATTATGTGTCGCTCGCATTGATGGCGATGTGGACCGCGACCGTGTTTTACTCAATCGTCGTGTATAAGGTAAAACCGAAACTCGCATTGATGGATTTGCTGAAAATATCTTTCTATATGGCCGGTAAGTTCTTTTGGGTCACGATGCTTTTGGTCATCATCGCCCTCTCACCGGCATTGTTGATTTTGTTTTTATCGCCGTTCACGTCTATGGTCTTCATCATCGCGGGTGTCTCTTTGCCGATGTTGCTTGCTGCCGTTGTGACGAGGCAATCGGTCAATTACCTGAGGGAGTTGAGTCATCAGAATGATTAAGACAGGCATCGATCGCATCAATCAGTTTCGCAAGCTTTTGGATGACCGCCGTGTCGGATTGATCACGAATCCGACAGGCGTCAACCTCGATTTGCGATCAAGCATTGACATTTTGAATGAGAAGACGAATCTGGTTGCCCTTTTCTCCCCCGAACACGGCATTCGCGGTGATTTACAGGCCGGTGTGTCATTATCGGCTTACACCGATGACAAAACCGGCATTACCGTGCATTCGCTATACGGGAAGCAAAGGAAACCGTCAGAAGAAATGTTGGAAAACGTTGATGTTCTGGCGTTTGACATCCAGGATGTCGGCGCAAGATACTATACATACCTATATACGATGGCCTATGCGATGATGGCTTGCCGGGAACAGGACAAATCCTTTGTCGTCTTTGACCGTCCGAACCCCGTGGATGCCACGACGGTCGAAGGACGCATTCTGGATGTAAATTTCAGATCGTTTGTCGGATACTATCCGATACCGCAGCGTTACGGCCTCACGATCGGCGAGCTCGCCACAATGTTCAACGAGGCATTTTCAATCGGGTGTGATTTGCATGTCATCCCCATGGAAGGGTATCAAAGGTCCATGGATTATCACGATACGGGGTTGGATTGGATCTTTCCCTCGCCGAACATCCCCATCTCCCAGACCGCATATACGTATTTAGCGACCGGATTATTTGAGGGGACGAACATGTCTGAGGGTCGCGGGACCACCAAACCGTTCACCATGATCGGCAGTCCCTATCTGGATGCCGGGTGGCTTATCGGGGAATTGGAGAAGTATGATTTGAAAGGCGTCCGCTTTCGCCCGGTGCATTTCACCCCGACATTTTCGAAGCATAAGGACATGCTTTGTGAGGGACTCGAACTTTTGGTCAACGACCAAAAACTTTTCGAACCCGTCAAGACCGGACATATATTGCTCCATCTCATTAAGAAACACCACCCTGATTTTGAATTTCTTCCGCCGGCGGGCAAACGAAACGTCCCTTTCATCGATCTCATCAGCGGTACGGATCATGTGCGTGAGCATATTGACGATATTGAAGAAGTATTGAAACTCATCGAAAGAGACACAAAGGTTTTCGCTGAGAGGAAACGGAGGTATCACATTTATGAATGATTTTGATATCGGAGCATTGAGTTTAAAGGAAAAAATCGGACAGCTCATCGTGTTTGGCTTCGATGCGACGACAATCAACGATCATGCCCTCCGTTTGATTGAAAACGAACGTGTGGGCAATGTCATTTTGTTTGCCAGGAACGTTGCCTCACCGAAGCAGTTGTTTTACCTGAACAAAGCCATCCAGGAGACGGTGCTCAAAACTGTCCGGATTCCGGCGATCATCTGTATTGATCAAGAAGGCGGCATGGTGACACGAATCAAACAAGGCGCCACATTTTTTCCCGGGGCCATGACCATCGCCGCCAGTCACGATTCCTCAAACAGTTATCGCTTGGGAAGATACATGGGAAGACAATTAAAGGCCCTAGGAATCAACATGGATCTTGCACCGAGCCTCGACATTAACAACAATCCCCATAATCCCGTCATCGGTGTCAGAAGCTTCGGGGACACCCCCGACATCGTCATGGAATATGGCTTGGCATACATCCGGGGATTACAGGAAACCATCATCGCGACAGCCAAACATTTTCCCGGCCACGGTGATACGTCCGTGGATTCCCATTTGGAACTCCCCAAAGTCGACAAACCGATGGATGAACTAAAAAACATGGAACTCAAACCGTTTAAAGCGGCCGTTGATGATGGCATCAAAGCCATCATGAGCTCGCATATCAACTTTCCGGCTCTGACCGAGAATGGCTTTCCTGCGACTCTCTCATCCGCATGCCTCACCGGTTTGCTGAGGAAGGATTGGAACTACCAGGGACTCATCATTACCGACTGCATGCAAATGCAGGCAATACAAGCCAATTACACAACCAAAGAAGGGGCTTTGATGGCAATCGAGGCCGGTGCGGATTTGGTATGTGTTTCCCATTCGGAAAAACTTCAGACAGAGGCGACAAGACATATCATGGATGCTGTGAAAACAGGACGGTTGTCAGAAGACGTCATCGATGATCGGCTCAGGCGAGTGCTCAGACATAAAAGGAATCTGGAACAGCACAATCCCAATCAAACCTATGCTGATGTCAAGTCCGTCGCGGAAGATCCCGAAGCGAAGCATTTTGCCCTCAAAGTCGTGCGGGAAGCGATGACACAAGTCAGAGGTGATGTTCCGGACAAAGAGAAACATACGCTTCTGATCGCATCAGAACCATCGTTGACATCGATCGCCGATGAGGAAGCCGGTGGTACGACCATCATCAAAGCAGTCAATGATTCATTGCCGGAATTTGACACGGAACACGTTTCGGTCAAACCCGATGAAAAAGAGATGGATGAACTCGATCAGAAAGCGAAATCTTATGAACAAGTCATCCTTTGCACGTACAACGCCAACATCTATGAAAATCAACAAGCATTGATCCGGCATTTGAACCACCATGACCGACTCCATGTCATTGCGATGCGTAACCCCTATGACTCGCTGTTTGTCAAAGATATCGATCACTTGGCTCTTCTATATGAATACACACCGAACTCAGTCAGGATTCTCATCGAATACCTAAACGGGGAGCTAAAGCCTCAGGGCATCCCTCCGGTGAAATTATGAACGGTCTGATCATCGGGATTGACGGAGGCGGAACGAAAACATTGGGTGTGTTATTCGATCCGAAGGGAAATGAAATCGCCAGACACACCAGTGGTTCCGGAAACATATCCGTGGATGATGAGAACACAATACGGCATCTTGAGACCATTTTGGACGATTTGACAAACAAAGCGGGAGATGAAAAAATCACATCCATTCAGATCGGATTGGCCGGTTATGCGAATTATCCCGGGAAACCGGATTTAAAACAGCGGCTTTTATCCCGTTATGGCATCAAAGCCAATGTGACGACCGATGCGGTCTTGGCGCTTTATTCCGTAAAAAAGGATTCCCGGAAAAACACAATGATGATCCTTGCCGGAACCGGCAGCATCGTCGTCACCGAATCATCGGGGATCATCCGTTATTTCGGTGGATTCGGTCATCTGCTCGGAGATGAGGGATCGGCTTACCATACCGCGGTTGAAGCTTTGAAGCGAATCATCGAAACCTGTGAGAAAAACAAAGCATTGACATCATTCCAACAGGATGTCTTACGGGAAATCGATGCTGATGATTATACCGGCATCAAACATTTTGTCTATAACCAACCGAAACGAAAAATCGCCGAGTTGGCGCGTTTCATCGCGAAACGAGCCAATGAGGGCGGACAGGAAGCCAGCGAGCTTATAAGAAATGCGGGCGAACACCTTGCAAAATTGACCATCCGCGCTTATCGGTCATTACCACAAGGCGAAGAAGTGTTAATCGGTTTCCGCGGAGGTTTTTTGCGAAACGTGCCTTTGCTCAGACAATCTCTGATGCATTACCTTAATGAGACAGATATCGACTACAAACTTGAAAAAGAACCCGGCGAACCGGTCACAGGAAGCTATTACCTGGCAAAAAAACAAATGGAAACGAGGAAAAAAGATGGTTGACATAAGCAAGATCACAACAGAACTAAGGAATGGAAACACAAAAAACATTGATTTGGTTTCCACACGGGAAATGCTTGAAATGATCAACAAAGAAGACAAGAAAGTCCCCTTTGCGGTCGAAGAAGCCATTCCCCAGATTGTGAAGGTTGTGGATGTTGTCACGGAAGCATTCCGCAAAGACGGACGGTTGTTCTACATCGGCGCGGGGACAAGCGGCAGACTCGGCGTGTTGGATGCGAGTGAGATCCCCCCGACATTCGGCGTGGACGATTCCATGGTCATCGGAATTATCGCCGGCGGCGATTATGCTTTGCGTCATGCAATCGAAGGTGCGGAGGACTCAAAAGACATCGGAGCCGATGATTTGAAAGCATATGATTTGTCTGACACCGATGTCGTAATCGGCATAGCCGCAAGCGGTCGGACACCTTACGTCTTGGGCGGATTGGAATATGCCAACAAAATCGGAGCGGCAACGGGCTGCATCACCACAAGCCATGATTCCGAAGTCGCCAAAACCGCCGAATATCCAATCGAAGCTATCACGGGACCGGAACCTTTGACGGGCTCGACCCGGATGAAGTCGGGGACGGCGCAAAAATTGATTTTGAATATGATCACCACCACCGCCATGGTAAAACTCGGCAAAGTATATGAGAACCTGATGATCGACGTGCAGATGGCCAATGCCAAGTTGGTGTCACGCGCTAAGAACATCGTGATAGAAGCCACCGGTGTAAACCTTGATGTGGCCGAGAAATACCTGAAACGTTTCGGGTCCGTGAAACTCGCCATTTTTGCCATTTTGTCGGGCATCGAAGAATGTGAGACGATCGAGAAGATTTTGGAAGAGCATAAAGGAAATATCCGTGAAAGTTTAAAGAGTCTTGAAAACAAAGACAATTGAACCTCGATTGGTTTTCCGCATGCCGGCTGACTCATCTCTTTCCTCATGATTATAGGTCTTTGATAAATTACCGTCCACCCATCAGCAAGATGGTTTTTTCCAGAGTGCAGGTCGGTTCACGGCTCAGTTTATGGTTGCTTTGTCGGCATATTTATGCTATATTATTAATGTCTAGACAAGTTGTTTTATATGACAGTCGGCTTCTTTGGAGACAGGAGACATGGTTTTGCTTTGCGGTCCATGCGGGCATGCCATCATGTGCTTTTTATTGGCGCGATCATCATGGTTTATAAAA
>JAGYMP010000201.1 GCA_018400565.1 Bacilli bacterium
ACCCTCTCCGGCGGCGAACAACAGATGCTCGCCATCGGCAGGGCACTGATGGGACGTCCGAAGCTCTTGCTCCTGGATGAACCCTCATTGGGACTCGCACCACTCATCGTCCGGGACATCTTCAACATCATCAAAAAGATCAATGAGGACGGCACGACCATCCTGATCGTCGAACAAAACGCACTTCAGACCCTGAAGATCGCCGACTACGTTTATGTCTTGGAACTCGGAAGAATCAAATCGGAAGGGAAGGCCGATGCGTTTCTTGAGAATGACGATCTCATCGAAGCCTACCTCGGAAAAAACAAATGAACAGCATCAACCGGGAAACCGGATGACCATAAGAGAAGAAAAAAATTTGAAAGGGAGAGTATGATGAAAAAATTAGCTTTGTTACTCACATTTTTGATGTTTGGCTTTGCGTTCGTCGCTTGTGACGGCGCAGATGAAACCACAACTACCGAAACCACCACAGCGCAGGAAAACACAACCACCGCCGAACCGATTGAAGTCCAGGGTGTCACGGACGACACGATATATGTCGGCAACACCGCCGCGACTTCCGGGGCGTATGCCGGCATCGGCGTACCGTTCAACGAAGGCATCAAGGCCGTCTTCAAAGAAATCAACGATGCAGGGGGCATCGGCGGACGCACCATCGAATTCCTCACATATGATGACGGATTCGACGCGGCCACCGGAAAAACCTACACAGAAACGTTAATTTATGAAGATGAGATCTTCGCCCTCGTCGGCCACTTCGGCACACCGACCGTCGGTGCGACGCTTGACATCATCCAGGAAGTCGGCATACCCATGGTTTATGCGGCGACCGGGATCAACGCGCTTTATTTCCAGGAATCACCGATGAATCCCGTCATGGCCGTCCAACCGATCTATCTGACGGACGGACGCATCATGGCAGCACGCGCGGTCAAAGAGGCCGTTTACGGTGACAACGGTGACGATCAGTTGCCCGGAGATGCGAAAATCGGTGTCGTTTACACAAACGACGATGTCGGATCCTCGCTTAAGGAAGGGATCGAAACCGAAGCGGAAATCCTCGGAAAAACCGATGACTTCATCTATCAGTCCGTCACCTCGGGCAGTTTCAACACAGCAATGACGATGCTTCAGGCAAGCGGCGTGTCCGCGGTTCTTCTCGCAATGAACCAAGAACCCTTCGGTTACGCACTGACGTCGATGTCAAACCTCGGCTTCAATGTTCCCGTCTTCAGTTCCTATGTGAATGCGGACGTGACGGTCGTCGATCATTACCGTTACAATGAGGACCGCCCGATTTATGTCAATGCCTGGGTTGACGTCTTTTCAGAAGAAGGCGCCGCCGATGTGCAGGATTTTGTCGCGACCATCAGCCAAGCCGATCTCGATGAGGAAACAAAAACCGCTTATTACGGCAACTCGTTCGCCATCGCCGGTTACATCGCGGCCACGGTGTTCGTGGAAGGACTGCAACGTGTCGAGGATAGCGGCGAAGAACTGACATGGGAGAATTACATTGCTGCCATGGAAGAAGCACCCATCGACATTCCGATGGGCGGCATCGTCGACTTCTCCGGCGGAAAACGCTGGGGCATCGCCTCGATGTCACTGCTTAAATATTATCTCGGTGACGACCCTGCGACGGAAGATGTTGTCGAAACAGACTTCGAAGATTTCGTGAAAGCCCGCGAAATCGAGACACTCGAAGAAATCGAATCGAAATAACCGATCAGACAAACGGATCCCGGGGGAGTTTTTGACTCCCCCGCACCGTTTGACGTGAAAAGGGGTAAACTATGAAAACAGCCAAAACAGTCAACATCAAAACGATTTACGGTTTCATCCAATCCAATTTCGAGATTGTGGTCGGCATGGCGGCCAATGAGCCCCATGTATTCATGGAAAATCTTCACACCATCGCTGACAGGGTAAAAAACGTGACGGTAACGAATTGCCTGCCGTTCACAAACGCTGATTTTTTCCTGGATGAATCCTACCGGGATTCCTTTTTCCTCGACAGCTGGTTCCACACGCCGACACTCAGAAAGGCAAACAAACACGGCAACATATCATTCGTTCCCAACCACCTGCATTTTGCCGGGGAAAGACGGTTGGATTACAAAAGACCCAATCTGTTCATCACTGCGGCCACGCCGCCTGATAAACACGGA
>JAGYMP010000202.1 GCA_018400565.1 Bacilli bacterium
ACATTCCCGAAACGTACGGCGGAAAACCTCGTATCCGATCCCTGGTCAAAATATTGGATAATCTTTTCGGCAAAGCGCTTCGTCGCACCCATGATGTTGGTGGGCCTGACGGCTTTGTCACTCGAGACGAGAACCATTTTTTCCACATGATGGTTACAGGAAGCCTTGCATATATTGTATGTGCCGATCACATTGGTGCGGACAGCCTCAACGGCGGATGCTTCCATCAAGGGAACATGTTTGTATGCGGCTGCATGGAAGACAAGATCCGGTTTGGATGCATCAAACAAACGGCTGACACGTTTTTCGTTGTATACCGATCCGATCAACACACGGATATCAATATCTTTTGTTTTTTCACCGAATTCATTCTCAAGTTGCATCTGCAGATCATACACACCGTTTTCATAAATATCAAACAAAATCAATGTACTCGGATGATACGCGATGATTTGTCGGACAAGTTCCGACCCGATCGATCCACCGGCGCCCGTCACCATAACACGCTTGTCTTTAATAAAGTCATTGATGCCTTCATCATCGAGTTCAACGACATCCCGTACCAACAAATCCTCAACATTGACTTCAATCAGGGGTTTCATCGATTCTTTCTTCAATTCGGTGATGCGGGGGAACCGTTTGATCTTCACGGGTTTTTCTGCGATCAGATTAATGATATCTTGATATTTTTGCTTATTGAGATTGGCAATGCAGATAATGACTTCCTGGATGTGCAACGAGGATATCAATGAAGGGATGCGTGCGAGCGGACCATAGATTTTATACCCGGCCATCAACCGGCCGATTTTATCGGGATCGTCATCGACGAAAGCAATCGGTTGATTCATGAGGGACGGATTATTCAGAATTTCGTTCAACACGATTTTGCCGCCGGATCCGGCACCGACCAACAATGTACGCTTGGCATACATCTGGTAACGATTACGCAAAAGATAGTTCCAGATTCGTTTGAGAATGCGCGGAAAAGCGATGACGATTGCTTCCAGGAAAGTCGTGAAAATCAAATAGATTTCCGGAATGAACTCAAACCTCGGAATAGCCAGTGTGATGATGGCAATCAAGACATTTGATGCGATGACAACAATGAACACACGCATGACTTCGTCAATGCCGGGATGAGTCAAAATGAGTTTATATAAATTAGACACATAAAAAACGATGATTTTGAGAACAATGACGCTCGGTAACAGAATAAACGCCATTCTCGTGTCAAATGCTTCGACATGCATGTATTCTAAGGCCAATATCGCCAGCGTGTAGACAAGTGCGATACCAATGATGTCAAAAAACATGAAATACCACATGCGGGTATTTTGTTTGGATAACGATATGTTGTCAAAACGTCTTTTTCTCATCAAAAGGTCCCCCAACGTTTATTTTTATCAAGTATAATTCTATCACACGCAGCGGGGTTTTTCAATGTATCGATCGTTTATGACAGAAAAGAAAACAAAAAAGAGCTGGGATAAACCCAACTCTTTTGATTAAACTTTGTTCAGAATCAAATAAAAATCCACACCGTCTTTGACATTTTCACAGCCATAATCGGCATGCATCGCCTCGGCATGCATTTTTACGATATGCAGTCCCAGGCCCTGCCCGCCGTAAGCTCTTGTTCGGGCTTTGTCGACTTTGTAAAAACTGTCCCAGATCATGTCAATCTCGTCCTTTGGGATATGTGGCCCGGTATTATGGACGATGATCGCTATTTTCCCATCTGGTTTCTTCTGTGTATACACATCGATTCTTTTTTCTCCGCCGATATGTTGCAACGCATTTTGCATGTAATTCTCCAAAATCGTGCTCAATGCGTCTTTGTCAGCCAACACATCAGTGGAATTGGTATCGATGGAATTATCCACTTCCACATTCTTTTCTTCAAAAAGAATGTCAAAAGATTTCATAATCGGATGAATCACTTCAAACAACGATATTTTTTTCAATGTGATGTCTTCAAAACCACTTTCGAGTTGACTTATTTTCAATAATTTCATCACAAGTCGATTCATCTTATTTGTTTCATCGATGATGGTGTCGATGTATTCCTTTTTCGCTTCTTCGCTGAGATCGGAAAGATTGAGTGCCTCGGCATACCCCATGATGAGCGAAAGCGGTGTTTTTAGCTCATGTGATACGCTTGCGATGAAGCCTTTGCGCATTTCATCGATTTTATCTTTGTTGGCGATATCTTCCGCCAACTTTTCATTGGCATCTTTGAGCTCACTGATGTATGCTTCAAGCTGTGCGCTCATCCGGTTGATGCTTTCCCCCAATTCACCGATTTCATCATCCGTGTTCACTTTGACTTTGCGGTCAAAATTAAGATTTGCGATGGATTGTGCCGTCTTTGTCATCTGAGTGATCGGATTCGTGAAACGGTAACTGATGAAATACATCACAAAACCACTCACAATCATCAAAACAAACCCGATGATGATTGTGAATGAGTTGAATATGGCGATATTTTCATCGATGGATTCAAATGTCACCGTGAATACATAGAAAACTTTCAAATCGGGCTCTGTGTCAACAACTGTCAAACTTAACATTCGCAAATTGTCATTATGATCGAACGATGAGGTGATGTCTTTGGTCATTCCGACATATCGATCGTCGTTGATATGGACGATTTGATCTTCAAAATCAAGTTCGCCTTCA
>JAGYMP010000203.1 GCA_018400565.1 Bacilli bacterium
CCAACGGTTCTTGTCGCCGCCGACGATGTCTCTGATCTGCATCTTGTCCAACGCTTTCTTGATGTGCTCAATCGCCGCATGAACCTGGCGTTCGTTGGTTCCGGATGCGACAATCTGGTAATCGTAGAACGGTGAATGCCCGCGAAAATCAAAAATGCGGATATCCTTCAATAACACATCGGACAATGTATGGCTGACCTTATTTAAAAATGACTGCATCTATTTCCTCCGTTTCGATGGCCTGAAGGCATTTAAAGTCTTCAAACCTAAGTGATTCACGGGTTTTCCCGTGCGTTTTAAATGATTGATGATGCCGTGCGATGATGCATACACCGCTTCATCAAGGTTTTCAAACGCCAAGGCTCTTATATCATCGGACACAAACGTCCGGGATGGTTCAATGTAATCTGACACATAAATAATCTTTTCAAGCGTGGACATGGACGGTCGCCCGTAAACATGATATTGAATCGCATGAAGCACATCGATGTCCTCAATTGCCAGTTTTTTCTCGCAATACACACGGCCGGCCAAGGCGTGCATGGCGCCGGGGGTGTAGGATTGGATGGTATCTTCATCAAATCCTTTGCTTGCCCATCGATACATCGTTTCTTGTGACATGCATTTGCAGATGTCATGACAAAGACCGGCAATTTCAGCTTTCTTCGGATCAATGCCGTGTTGCTCTGCCAAGCGTTTTGCCGTGTTCGCGGCTCCGAGTGTATGTGTGTAACGCTCATCATCATCCTTCAGCATCGTTTTGACGGCTATACGGACCGTTTGCAATGTTGCGTCCATCAGATGATTGCGGGACGCGAGTAAACGCCGACGACAAACGGCACATGCGCTATGACATAAAACGGAGCGCGCAGTGTCACAAATCCGAGTCCGGAAAAGACGATGTCATATTTTGAGTTATCGCGGATTTTGAACTCATGGGTTACCCATTTCGGCACATCTTCATCACCGCTCGCGGGCGGTGTCAAGAGCGAATAAAGCTTTTCTTCGTATAAATCATCCGCACGTGTGGTTCTTGTGCGATGGATATTGAGTGTGTTGGCGAAATAGGTGACCACGCTGACGCGGTCGGCAAATTCACCGTTGATGATGTCTAATCGTGCAAGCCCGCCAAAAAATAGTGTCTGTCCTTCTTTGAGTTGGAAGACGAGCGGCTTGATTTCCTTATTG
>JAGYMP010000204.1 GCA_018400565.1 Bacilli bacterium
ATGGGCAGGTTTGGTTTTTCCGATGTGATCACGACCCTTCTCTCGCTTAACGCCGATGTTGTGTTTTATAAACGCGGCAGGATGAGCCTGGAAACTTTTTTGAAGAAACGCCCGTTCGGGAAAGATATCTTAATATCAATCATCATCCCCGAAAACACTGAAACCGGATTTTTTCACAAAACCGCAGTGACCCATCTTGATTTTGCGACCCTAAACCTTTGCATCACGAAGCAAAGCGAAAAACCGAGGATCGCAATCGGTTCACGACCCCAAATGGCTGTTTTGGCGAAAAAAACCATGGCTTATCTAGAAAAACAAACGAACATGGATGTGTCTGTGATCGAAGAAGCAGCCAATCGCGTTTGCGAAGAAGTCACGTTCGCATCTGACACGAGGGCAAGTGGCGAATATCGTAAAACACTTGCATATGAGTACGTTTTACGCGGTCTAAAAGAGGTGTATGGATTGTGAAAATCACACTGACCATCAATGGGAAACGAAGAATCGTCGATGTGGAACCGAATGATTATCTGCTCGACACTTTACATCATATGGGATACATAAGTGTCCGCCGCGGCTGTGATACGACATCATGTGGAGTTTGCACAGTGTTGCTGGACGGGAAACCGGTGCCTTCATGCAGCGTTTTGACCATCCGCCTCAGTGACAGACAGATTACAACTGTCGAGGGCATACAGGAAGAAGCTGAGCGCCTAAGTGAGTATTTTGGCGCTGAGGGAGCGGATCAATGCGGTTATTGCAATCCCGGTTTGGCACTCGCGGTCCATGCTCTGAAACATGAAAACCCGCATCCCACAATGGATGAAATCAAAAATTATCTTGTGGCCAACCTTTGCCGGTGCACCGGCTATGTCGCCCAACACAAAGCAATCCGGGATTATTTGGAGGATGAAGAAGCATGAATGTTGTCAACAAAAAACATCCTTCCGTGGACGGAAAAGGACTGATGATGGGGCGCAAAGGGTACACCCATGATTACGTCGAAGGTCAGTCACTTGCGATCAAAGTCATGCGGAGTCCGCATGCGCATGCCAAAATCGTGTCCATTGATGCAGCCGAGGCAAAATCCATGTCCGGTGTCGAAATGGTCCTGACGCACAAAGATTTCCCCAGACGATCTTTCACCAGGGCCGGACAGGGGTATCCCGAACCCTCCCCCCATGACAAATTCGTTTTGGATGAATACGTCCGCCATGTCGGGGATGAGGTTTGCGCTGTTGTGGCTGAATCTGAAACCATCGCAGAAGCCGCCTTGAAGAAGATTCATGTTGAGTATGAGGTGTTGAAGCCCGTTCTCGATTATGAAACGTCGATTGACAATGACATCATCATTCATCCCGAGGAAGAGATTCACGAGATGTTTCCGATCGGTTTTGAACCGAAACGGAACATCGCGGCTTCATACCACATGGAAGTCGGCGATGTCGAAAAGAAACTAGAATCATGTGATGTCCGCATTAACCATACATTCCACACACAAGCTCAGTCACATGTGATGCTGGAACCGCACAGCGTCAATGCACGGATGGATTTTCAGAACCGTCTCGTGATATATTCATCGACACAGACACCCTATCACATCCGGAGAATCATTTCCCAGGCTTTGGATGTCAAAATGTCGCGCATCCGGGTGATCAAACCGCGTGTCGGTGGTGGTTTCGGCGGGAAACAAGCCATTCACGGTGAAATGCTCGTAAGTTATGTGACATTGAAAACAGGGAAACCCTGTTATCTGAATTACACACGCAAAGAAGTCTTCGAATCAACATACACACGGCATCCCATGCGTATCGAAATGACGCTGGGAGCCGACAAAGACGGCACGCTCAAAGCCATCGATTGCCATGTTTTGTCGGACACGGGAGCTTATGGTGAGCATGCATTGACCGTGTTCATGGTCACCGGTTCAAAGGTGTTGCCTCTTTACAATAAAGTTGATGCTGTCAGGTTTTACGGGGATGTTGTTTATTCCAACCACGTCGCAGCGGGAGCATTTCGCGGTTATGGTGCGATCCAGGGAAATTTCGCCCTTGAATCGGCCGTTGACATTCTTTGTGACAAACTGAACATGGATCCCATCGCTTTTCGCGAGAAGAACATGATGCTTGAAAAAGAAACCTCACCGATCTTTGCCATCATGGGTGAGGGGACCGAAGGAACCGCCATGGACATGGAGAGCTGTAAACTCGATTATTGTGTCCGCCGCGGCAAAGAACTGATCGGCTGGGATGATATTTATCCATATAAGCAAATCGACGAGAATACGGTCCGTACCGTAGGCATGGCAATTGCCATGCAGGGATCGGGGATCCCGTTGATCGACATGGGTTCGGCAACAATCAAGCTCAATGATGACGGATTTTATAAT
>JAGYMP010000205.1 GCA_018400565.1 Bacilli bacterium
CCCGTGGATGACCCCTTCTTTGCCAAGGGTGATCGTGGCCGCATTTTCATCCGTGTCCAAGCCCTTGCCGGCGCCTTCGACACCGTACATGGCTACATCGTCATCCAAAAACTCCGTGAAGAGCCCGATCGCGTTCGAGCCGCCGCCCACGCAGGCCACAAGCGCATCCGGCAATCCACCGTTCACTTCTTTGAACTGTTGTTTTGCTTCCTCACCGATGATTTTTTGAAAATCACGGACGACGGTCGGATAAGGATGGGGGCCGACGACGCTTCCCAGAAGATAAAACGCGCCGTCTTTTTCTTTCACCCATGCCGCAATCGCCGCATCGACCGCATCGGCCAATGTCTTCGTCCCTGTTCTGACAGGGATGACATTCGCGCCGAGCATCTTCATCCGGATCAGATTCAACCGTTGCCTCTTTGTGTCAATCTCGCCCTGGTAGACATCGCATGCCATGCCGAACATGGCCGCGGCGGTGGCCGCGGCGACCCCGTGTTGTCCGGCACCCGTTTCGGCAATGATTTTCTTCTTGCCCATCCGTCTCGCCAATAAGATCTGACCGACGGTGTTGTTGATTTTATGGGCTCCCATATGGTTGAGGTCCTCCCTCTTAAGATAAATTTGTGCACCCCCGCATGTCTCAGTCAGTCTCTTCGCAAAATAAAGCGGGGATGGCCTGCCCACATAGTCTTTAAGCAAAGACAGATATTCCTCACGAAAACGACTGTCTGCCATCGCTTCTTCGTGGGCCCTTCCCACTTCCTTTAAAATCGGTTTCAATACCCCGGGAACGTATTGTCCCCCGAATTGTCCAAAATATTGTTTCATCGTCATTTCCTTTCATGTTTTCCGTATTTTCAATATCTGTGAATCGGCGCGAATCCTTTCACGGTCCCATGGTGTTCAATCCCCCCAAAATAAAAATAGCCCTCCGCAAACAACATGCGGAGGGCGTCATAGACGCGGTGCCACCTCTCATTTGGCCATCCTGTGGGATGACCCTCTGGGGATACCGACATATCCCGACGCTGTAACGGGCGAACCCGGGAAGCCATACTTATTTCCGGCAGCCTCTCGCGGATCCATTCGGCCTTCATCGTTTTATCGGTTCACACCAACCACCGACTCTCTTTAGAAAACGAATGAAGACGTACTCACTTCCGCTCAAAGATTTAAAATGATTCTATCACACATGATATCTGTTGTCAAGCATTCACATGCCGAAATCATAGGCTTGTTCGACTTTGCGCAGGACTTGCACGATCACAAAGCTG
>JAGYMP010000206.1 GCA_018400565.1 Bacilli bacterium
CCCGACCCCCTGCACGTCAAGCAGATGCTCTCCCGCTGAGCTATGTCTCCAGTCCGATAAATATTATAGCATGATTTTGCCAAAAATCAAGAAAAAAACACCGATTCACAAAGAATCGGTGTCAATAAGGTAAAATAATATTTTATAGATCCATGTCGTTTAAGAAATCCAGCAATATGGATGATGAATGCTTCAATTTCTTCTTTTCGTCATCCGAAAGTTTCATGTGGACAACATGATGGATGCCGTCTTTGTTGATGACTGCAGGGAGCCCGATGTACAGTTGGTCGGCACAATCATAAACATCATCGTTGTAAACCGATACCGGCATGATACGGTTTTCGTTGTTAAAAATGGCGGCGGTGATTCTGACAAGCGCCATGCCCACACCATAATAAGTCGCTTTTTTTCGCTTAATGATTTCCTGCGCAGCGTCTCTTACATTTTTATAGATATCATCAAGATCGCTGAAGTCGATCTCGTTCATGCTGCCGATTACATCCTCGATCGGCTTGGCCCCAACATAGGCTTTTGACCAACATACGAATTCGGAATCACCGTGTTCTCCCAAAATATATGCGTGGACATTCCTTGAATCGATGCCGATATATCTTGATATTTCGTATCTCAGCCTCGCAGTGTCAAGAGAGGTTCCGCTGCCGAACACGCGCGATGATGGCAGTCCGGATGCTTTCCAGGCCACATATGTCAAAATATCAACCGGGTTCGAAGCAACAAGCAAAATTCCTTTAAATCCGCTCTCCATGATACTTTTGACGACAGTGCGCATGATGGTGGCATTTCGATTCAACAGATCGATGCGGGTTTCACCGGGTTTTTGGTTGACACCGGCAGTGATCACAACAAGTCCGGCGTTTTCACATTCGGTATAATCCCCGGATTTAATGGTCATTTTCCTCGGTGCGAAAGCCAGACCGTGATTTAAATCCATCGCCTCACCTTCTGCTTTATCCTTATTGATGTCGATCAGCGACAATTCCTCAACCGTGCCCTGGTTTAAAAGAGCATAAGCATAACTCATGCCCACAAACCCCGTTCCGACAATCACAACTTTATTTTTGATCATGTGTTACCCCCCCTGTTATAATTTCGGTTTAATACGATGTTTGGTTGATGTTTCATAGTGATAGGCGATATTAATCAATGTCTCATCATCCCATCTTTTTCCGACAAAACACAGACTGCGCGGTTTAAGATCATTTAGTGCTTTGGCGGGAACACTCACAATCGGGTTTCCCGCAACCGGTGCATGAGATGTGCGTCTTGGCATAACGATTGCATCCAATTCCTCATCATACAACAAATCATCCATTTTCATTGCTTCTTTAACCACGTTTTTGCGTATTTTGCGATATTCCGGTTCAATCAAGGTACCGGAGGTTTTTTCGGCCGCTTCAAAAATGTCTTGATTGTATTTCAGACAATCTTCTTTGTGTTTTTTGTTGAATGAAATGATATCCGACAGTGAGTGCATCGACGTATGACCTCTTATCGTCGAGAGATAATGGTTTAAGTCAGCTTTGAATTCATAGATGAGAGATTGATGGTTGGGAATTGGTTTCGATTCCAAATACACGTTTTTAACTTTTGCCTTTTTATTGCGGAATGTTTCCCATGCCTCATCCAGGATCGCTTTCTCTTCATCGTCATACTCATCGTTCGTCCATCTGAGAAAACCGATGGTCTTTCCCTCGACGGTCTTTTTGTATGCTGAAACAAAATTGTAATTCTTCTTCGGAGTTTGATAAGTCATGAGATCCGATTTATCCCTGCCGTACATATATTGCAGCAAAATAGCGGCATCAATTACCGTGCGCGCCATCGGCCCGGCGGTATCCTGAAGATGGGAGACGGGGATGATGCCTGTTCTCGAAACCATGCCCAATGTCGGTTTGATGGCCACCACGCTGTTGTTTTGTGCAGGCGCGGTCAGTGAACCGTTTGTTTCCGTGCCGATGGACACAGGAATCATGTTGGCGGCCACTGCGACGGCTGATCCGGTTGAGGACCCGAGCGGATCGAGATCATCGTGATAAGGACTTTTGACCTGACCGTTTCTTGAACCATAACCTGAAGGCATTTTTTCATCACCCATGAAATAAGCGAACTCTGAAAGGTTGGCTTTTCCAAGAATAATAATGCCGGCATCACGTAATTTTTTCACAAGCGTCGCCTCATAAGGCGCATATAAATCGGCAAGCGCCAATGAATTGGCAGTCGTATGCATTTTATCATGCGTATTGATGTTGTCTTTGATCACAACGGGAATGCCGTGCATCATTGTGTTCGGACCGTGTGTTTCGCGGATGCGATCCATTTCATGTGCGATTTCATAAACATCAGGGTTGATTTCGGCGATCGCATTCAGCGCAGGTCCTTTTTGGTCGATATCATATATCCGGTCAAGATACATATCAACCAAATCAACCGAGGTCCATGTTCGGTTTTGCAATCCTTCCATCATTTCAAGCAATGAATATTCTTTCATATGACAGCCCTCTTTTCCCCTCAAGGAGCGTTTTTGTTAATTAGATTATACCATACAATCATCTTGAAAGGAAATGGTTGTCCTCAAATCGACAGAGGTAAACC
>JAGYMP010000207.1 GCA_018400565.1 Bacilli bacterium
CTTTCATCGGCTTGCAATCCGGGGGCGTGCTTTCTTTGTTCAACAAAGCGATCGCCATTTCCTTGCAACCCGGATGCCCGCATGCGCCGCAGTTGTATCCCGGCAGCAATTCAGTGAGTTCATCGATATGGCTGTCCTCTTCAACGTGGAAAAATTTATCGACGAGAAAAATCAGGGTCCCCATGACGAATCCAAGACCGGCCAGCACCAAAGCGGGGATCAGAATCTCCATATCAGACGATCCCTCCGAATCTTGAGAAGATCATCGCCAAAATCGCGGCCACGACCAATGCGATCGGTGCGCCCTGAAATGCTTTGGGAACGGGAGCGCGGTTGATTTTTTCACGCATCATCGAGAAGATGTACATCACAAAGAAGAACCCGAGGCCGATAAACGACGCATAAACGACCGTTTCGACAAAACTGTGGCCTTCATTGATGTTGATCAATGCCAAACCGAGGATAGCGCAATTCGTCGTGATCAACGGTAGATAAATCCCGAGTGCCTTATACAACGGGGGGGATACCTTCTTCAAGAAAATCTCAACCATCTGGACGAGTGAGGCAATCACCAGAATAAACATGATGGTACGCATGTATTCGATGTTCAGCGTCACCAACACATGTTGATATAAAACCCAGGTGACGGTACTCGATATCAGCATGACGAAAATGACGGCCGACCCCATGCCGACGGCGGAACTCCGTTTCGTGGATACACCGATGAAAGGACAGATACCCAGGAATTGGGTCAGAATGATGTTTTCAACGACAAATGCCGTAAAAGCCAATGCAATAAGGTCTTCCATGTTATTTCACATCCTTCGAGGAAGCTTGTTTGTTCTTTCTGTGCTGTGCGATCGCCACGACCGCCGCTAAGATGAATCCAAGCACCATGAACGCTCCGACGGGCGACGTGAACAACTCAAGGGGTTCAATGCCCAAAAAATCAAAGACGAAACCGAAATCAACCTGAAGAGATCCCCAGATCGTCAGCGTTCCCTTCCCGAGCACTTCGCGGAAAAAACCGAGTATCATGATGCCGAGTGCATAGCCGACGGCCATGCCCGCCCCGTCAATCAGGGAGTCGAACGGTTTGTTTTTAGCCGCAAAAGCTTCGGCGCGCCCCAAAATCATGCAGTTCACGACAATAAGCGGGATAAACACGCCCAGACTGTTGTATAGATCGATCAAGAAAGCATGCATGACCATTTCAACGATTGTCACGAGCGTGGCGATGACGACGATGAAAACAGGAATCCGAACCGGTCTCACGAGTTCAGCGAGTTTGTCATTGCTCATGATCAGTGACACGATGATGTTCGCAAAAACCAAAACGAAGAACACGGCCATTCCCATGCCGATCGCATTCTCAAGCGTCGTCGTGATCGCAAGAGCGGGACATAACCCGAGCAAAGCCACAAACAACTGGTTTTCCTCGAAGATTCCCTTTAAGAAATTCTTTTTAACGTTCATCGGCCATCAACCCCCCAACTCTTCGTCAACACGATCTTGAACCGCCTCAAAACAGGCGAGAACGGCGTCTGATGTGATCGTCGCTCCGGCGATGCCGTCAAATTCGGACAAATCATCAATCGATGATCCGGCGAGATTAAAATCATGGGTGACCGCATCGGAACCAAGACCTTCCGTCTCATTTTCGGATACCACGGCATAATCATGGATGGTCCGGTCCTGATTGATTGCGATCAACAACACCACATCGGACTGATAACCATAGGCTGACGCCTCATAAACCACGGCATCCAGTGTTCCGCTGTCCTTGCCGTCCAACACATAAGCGGTTTCGATCGTATCTCCCTTGATATCAACAATCTCAACATCATACTGGCTCATATCATAAAAACCTTCCAGTGTATCGTTGACCTTCTCAAGCTGGCGTTCCTGGATCACGGGAGCCGTCATCGCATTCACACCCGCCAACAAAATGCCGCATAAAAGGCCCAAAACCAACAAGACAATTCCGGATGTCATTCGTTTATTCATGTTTACTGACCTCCATTCGATGATTGCATGAGATCATCAAGCAACACAAGCATCGATTGCATCGCATCGGATGTGACGGTCGCACCCGCCACACCGTCAATGAGGGTTCCGTCCTGTTCATATTGACTGACATACGCTTCTTCGACCGCGGGGACGCTTTCGCCGTCATAATCGGTGTTATACCCATCATCATACGATTCGCTGGAGTCAATTTGGATCGACACAATGTCATCTTCGGTGTCCGTCAGAACGACGGTTGCCTGAATCGGTGTCGATGCATAACCTTTTGCTTCCATCACCAATGTATGTGTCGTTTCATCATAAGAAACAAACGAAGCCTGTGTGTTCACGTCCGTGGAATCCGAGGCATATGCCCGGATCGCCGCTTTGACGTCATCGGACGGTTCTTCACCTTCGATCATGCCTGCGAATGCGAAATCCTCATCAAGATAGACTTCGATGTTTGTATCGTTTTCCCCGTGCGTCACATCGGCGATGAACGGTTTATCGATCATGGTGGCTAACTCGAAATTGCGTGATAGGTCATTTAACGTGAGTTCGACACTCGGAATTTCAAAACCGAAGTCATGGGCATATTGTTCGCGTGCATAAAGCATGCCCATCTCAATGCCTTTC
>JAGYMP010000208.1 GCA_018400565.1 Bacilli bacterium
GAATATTCAAAACTCGATAAGCAAGTGTATTGAGCCAATCAAAAACTGCCGGTCAGCCGGCAGTTTTTTTATTCTTCTTTATGTTCTTGCCGAGTGGCACGGAAAAAACGGGCTTATAAACCAAACGGTCATTGACATGTTTCGATTCCATGAGATAGATTTTATCAGCATGAATTTCAAGCGGGCGGATATCAAAACCCACATCTCTTTCAAGGATTGTTTTCCTGGCCAACGTGATGTGCGGCCTGTACGAACGGTCGGGCACGTCAAAACCCCGTTTTTCCAACTCAACGGCTGTCTGTCTGTAGACCGAGCGCAACTGCTTAGACGCATCGACATGCAAGTAATAGATGCTTCCCTGTCTTCTTTCAAATGAGCCGATGGAATCGGCGTGGATAACGAAGGGTTTTTGCCTGACGGTCTCCATCACGCTTCGGATGCCGGGTAACTGTTTGGTTTCCACTTCTCCCAAATAATGGATGGTAATATGAAGATTATTTTTATCCGTGAATCTTCCCTTTTTCGCATGATCGGCCAGTTTCTGCTTGACCGTGTCAATTTTGTCAAGCTGTTGTTCATCAAAACGATACGCCAAAAAAACACGCATCCATCATCATCCGTTCATTTGTCGCCGATGGTCATCGCCATGACGGCTTTAGCCGTATGGAGACGGTTCTCGGCTTCCTGATAGACGATGGAATGTTCACCGTCAATCACCGCATCCTCGACCTCATTTCCGCGGTCTGCCGGCAAAGCATGCATGTATTTGACGTCGTCCGCGGCCAAATCCATCATCTTTTGCGTACATTTCCAGGATTTGTGCGACTCCAAAAGATCGTCGATCACATCATCTGACGCGTTCGTAACCCAGCTTCCCCAGTTTTTGGGTATGACAACATCGGCACCTTCGTACGCCTCCTCCATGTCATGGGTGACACGGAGTGACCCGCCGGATTGCTTTGCGTGAAGTCTGGCTTTGTCGATGACCCATTCCGGCAATTCATAGCCTTCGGGATAAGCCAGTGTGACATCCATCGCATAACGGGGGAACAACAAAACCTGTGACACGGGGACGCTTATCGGTTTTTTATGGCTTGTCGCATATGCCCAGATGACGGATACGCTGACATGTTCCTTCTTCGGGAAGACTTCTTTGATCGTCATCAAATCCGCCAAAGCCTGCATCGGATGAAAC
>JAGYMP010000209.1 GCA_018400565.1 Bacilli bacterium
TTATACCACAAAACCCCGAAATCAAAAGGGTGTTTTTTTTCGATAGTCAGAATTTTTTTCGGTTCTCAATCGCTTTCGATAATGTCTTCTCATCCGCATATTCCAAGTCCGATCCGACAGGCACCCCATACCCGATTCGGGTGACCAGCAGATCCGTCTTTTCGAGGACCTTCAGAAGATACATTGCGGTGGCTTCACCTTCCTGTGTCGCCGAGGTCGCGATGATGACTTCCTGCACGGTTGGTTCTTCGATCCGTTTCCACAGACCTTTGAAGTTTAAGTCGGAAGGACCGACCCCGTTCATCGGTGAAAGGACGCCGTCCAACACATGATAAAGACCATCATAATTTTCCGATGACTCAAGCACGAACACGTCTTTTGATTTTTCCACAACCATGATGGTCGATGTGTCACGCGATTCATCGGCACACACTTCGCAACGCTCTTTATCGGTGAGGTGCCCGCACGTCGGACACCGATGGATGTTTTTCTTTGCGATTGCAAGTGCTTCTGACATCTCCATCACGGATTCTTCGCTGAGATTCGTGATTGTATAAAGCGCATAGCGCTGTGCCGTTTTTCTTCCGATGCCCGGATAGGCCATGAATGCTTCGACCAATGATTCCAAGGCGTTCGGCAGTTTCATCAAAACATCCCCGGCATATTCATACCGCTGGTGATCGATCCAAGTGTTTCTTCAGTCTCTTTGTCAACTTTTTTGAACGCATCATTCAATGCCGCGATGATTAAATCTTCCAACATGGCCACATCGTCTTTGTCAACCGCGTCTTTGTCGATGTCAATCGAAACAACTTCCTTGGTCCCTTTAACGGCGACTTTCACGGCCGATCCACCGGATTGTCCGTAAAATGTGGATTCATTGATTTCATTTTGGACATTCTTTAAATCTTCCTGCATTTTCTGTAATTTCTTCAGTGCCTGCGGATTCATCATTTAATAGACCTCCTGTTTACTTGTCGACGTTGACGATGTCACCGAAAAGATTCCGGGCATCCTCAATCACTTTTTGTTCAGTTTCTTCGTTATCTTCATCCGTATCCTCACCGGATAAATCTTTCAAATCCGGACATACAATCGGCGAAAGCGAAATATCGCGTTCACCTTTCCGCCACATCGATGCAAATTCATCTGTGATTTCCTTGAACACATCCTCCGGAAGCGCCATGAAATCCATGTCACGGTCAAACGCGTTTTTCATGATGGTTCTGATTTTCTTCTTGACCGACGGTTTCATCAACCTGTTACACATGCCGCCGCTTGAATATGTCACGATGATTTTGTCATTTGAGGAAGCGACCAGATTCCCGATCTCAAACATGGATGCGTACCGGCTCAGTTGGTCATCATCATTGTTTTTCGTGACACAGTCCCACATCGACCGCAAGTGTTTTTTATCATCGCGGTCTCCGTTGTTCAACACTTCTTCGACGAAATGGATATCATATGTCTTCGATATATCCTCACAGGTTAACGGTTCTTGTTCCTCATCATCCGCTTTTGGCTCACCTTGTTCTTCACCGGCTGTTACCTGGGAGTTTTCCTGTTCGGCGTTCTGACTTTCATTTTTATCCTTTGTTGTTTGTTTCTTGTTAACCGATGACGTCGGGACGGGAATCGTCTCGTCATCCTTTTTGGTTTCAGTCGTTTTTGTTTCATCCGCTGTGTTTTTTGGGGAATCGATGTCCGCAGTTGACCGCAGAGGCTGTTTCGGTGTTTTCTCCAAACGATCGATACGTTCTCTGAGATGATCGAATTCATCCTTCATTTTGGCTTTTGACGTTGTCTCTTCATCCGTCATTTTCAACAATGCCAGTTCGAAATAAAGCTGGGGTGAATTGCTCCACTTGATATCATTCAGCGCATCATTGAGCACATTGACATAAAGGAAAAGTTCATGGGCGGATGTCGCCTCGGCGAGTTTCGCAAACTTCTCGTCGTCATAAAGACTTGTGAGATTGCCGGGCCGCCCGAGTTTCTTATGCATCAGCATATTCCGTAAAAACTGAAGAAGGTTCACAACGATTTTTTGCGTCTCTTTTCCGGCCGCAATGAGATCGTTCATGATCTCAATCGCACGGGTAGGCGACATTTCATGAATCGCCGTCACGATGTCAAGTTGCTTTTCAAACGAAACGGCGCCGCAAATCTGATTGACATCATCAATGCTGATATGGTTGTCACTGTATGATTTTGCCTGATCCAAAAGACCAAGTGCATCGCGCAGCCCGCCTTCGGCATACACGGCGATTTGTTCGACGGCGGCTTTTTCAATGTCAATGTTTTCCATTTCGATGATTTCATTCAATTTCTCGATGATATCTTTGACACTGATGGCTTTGAAATCAAACCGCTGGCAGCGTGAATGGATCGTCAACGGAATTTTTTGTGGTTCCGTCGTACACAAAATGAAGATGACATGCGCAGGCGGTTCCTCCAATGTTTTGAGCAAAGCGTTAAAAGCACCGGTTGACAGCATGTGAACCTCATCGATGATGTAAACTTTGTAGTTGACATAACCGGGCAGGTATTTGACTTTGTCTCTGAGTTCCCTGATTTCATCGACGCCGTTGTTGCTGGCGGCATCGATTTCGATCACATCATTTATGATTCCGGATTGAATGCCCCTGCAACTTTCACATTCTCCGCAGGGATTATCTGTCGGAGCCTCTTCACAGTTGACGGCCTTCGCCAATATTTTCGCGATGGATGTCTTTCCGGTTCCGCGGGGACCGCTGAAAAGATAGGCATGCGCGACTTGGTCTTTCTCCAACGCATGTCTGAGCGTCCGGGTGATGTGTGTCTGGCCGGCGACTTCCGTAAAATCCTTTGGTCTGTAAGTCCGATAAAGCGCTTTATATGCCATAAGCGTCACCTTTCTTTTCCAGATAGTCGTCCACGAAATCCGTATCCGGATTGACAAACAGGCGTCTCTCATCGGCATCAAGCAAAACGAGATCGCCGTCTTTGATGTT
>JAGYMP010000210.1 GCA_018400565.1 Bacilli bacterium
CATGGCATTTCATTTTGTCACAATAGCATCTTTATGCATCTTAACCATAAAGGCGTTATGGATGGTTTCTAGCGTTTGTTTGTGATCATAGGCTTCACATATGAAAAAATATGATAAAATATAATCGAAGAAGGGATATGTCTCCCGAGATGAAAAGACAAATATATATGAATCACAGGTGTTGCCATGTTTAAAAAAATCAAAAAACTCGAAGGACCGAAGATTTTGTATTTGATCTTTGTCGGTATTGTGTTTTTGGAACTTGCTGCATCTGTTTTGACGGTGATATTCGCGGAAGAACCCCATGTCGTCGATGCGGGCATCTCAAATATTTTCCTGTCGCTTTTGGCCTTGTTTTTGTTTTCGCTTCCCTGGTTGATTGAAATAAGGTTCAACGTTGACATCCCGAATTATATCGAAGTCCTTGTGCTGATCTTTGTTTTTGCGGCGATTGTCATCGGTAACATCCACGGATTGGTGGAATCTTTGCCGGGTTATGATAAACTGATGCACATCATCAGCGGCATCACGATTGCGATCATCGCGTTTGAGATTGTGCACATCGCGAACCAGTCTGAAAGAACAAGTTCGGTGTTGACCCCGGCCGTGGTATCCATTTTTGCTTTCACATTTGCGATGACCCTTTTGGTATTATGGGAGTTTTATGAGTTTTTCATCGACACGATCGCATATAACGTCGATCCCGACACCCTGAGAAACATGCAACGCTATCAATGGGAAAACATGCGGGTTTTGTTCCCGCAGGATAACGGTCTGGTCGATACGATGCTCGATCTGTTGGTCGGCGGGGCCGGTGCGGCAATTGTGTCGTTGACAGGCTGGTGGATATTGCGGAATCAGCAAATCAAATCCATTGATACCATGACGCAATCAAAAAAATAGATGTATCGGAGGTGGCACGATGAAAGCGAAAGCTTATGCCAAAGTCAATTTATTTATCAATGTCTTGGATAAACGGAAAGACGGATATCATGCATTACAGATGGTCAATGCCAAAATTGATTTATATGATGACATCACCATTGAAGAGACGGATTGCCGGGGCATGGTGATGATCAGATCGAATGACATGTTTTTGTCAAACCAAAATAATGTCGTGTTTGATGTTGCCAAGTACATGCTCGAAGCCCATGCACCGGAAAAAGGCGTGAACATCACGATTGAGAAAAACATTCCTTTCGGTGCGGGGTTAGCGGGCAATTCCGCTGATGCGGCCTGCATCATCCGGTTGATGGATGATTTGTTTGATTTGAATCTGTCCATGCAGGAGATGGCGGACATCGGACTCAAATTCGGCGCGGATATCCCATATTGCCTTTATGACGGGACAGCCATCGTTGAGGGCATCGGCGACAAGATCACGCCTGTTGAGTTTCCGTTTGAGGGACAAAAATTGTTGTTGATGCATCCAAAGACATTCATATCCACTGAGAAAGTCTTCAAAAAAGGCGATAAATTGGGATTTGACAACGGCGACTTCGACATGATCCGCAAAGCAATCGACACAAAAGACGTTGATTTGTTCATCAGTCACATGCACAATGCTTTACAGGCCATTACCATCAGCGAGAACGAGAAAATCGCCGTGGCATATGAAGAAATCGAAGAAAAAGTTGGTACGGACGGTGTCGTCATGACCGGTTCGGGATCGACGTTTGTCAAGGTTTTTCCCAGGGAAAACGCATCCGTCGAACGGGTCATTGATGACTTTTCAGATGAAATCTATGTAAAAGCATATAATTTTTTATGATTTTTTCATCACTCTATTGGAAATAGAAAATGTTCGTGGTATAATTTTTCTAAAGAGGTGGTTACATTGGAAATTACGGAAGTTCGCGCAAAACGGATCAACGGGGATAACCGTTTGGTCGGAATCGCTGCCATCACGATCGATGATTGCTTTGTCGTGCATGAACTGAGGATCATCGAAGGCAAGAACGGTTTGTTCGTTGCGATGCCGAGCCGGCGCATGCCCAACGGCGAATTCAAAGACGTCGCCCACCCCATCAATACGGAAACAAGAAATATGATTGAGGCGGAAGTCTTGGAAGCTTATCATGCATTACCCAAACCGGAAGAAGAATGAACTCGCTTAAAAAGGCACGGACGAATGAAGTTTGTGCTTTTTTATTTGTTATGTTTGTTGTATAATGGTCATGGTCGAAAATCATTTATGTCACGGAGGTCATCATGGCAGTTTTTCACGGATCCAAAGTTAAGATATTCGCACTCAGTTCGAATAAGAAATTGGCCAAGGATATCGCCGATTACGTAGGTATTCCACTCAGTGGTTGTGATGTGGACCGCTTTGCCGACGGCGAAATCAACATTGACATTCCCGAGACGGTCAGAGGACACAGGGTTTTTGTGATTCAATCCACCTGTGACCCGGTCAATGAACACTACATGGAGCTTCTCATCATGATCGATGCGCTGAAACGTGCTTCCGCACGCGAGATCAACGTATTGATGCCTTACTACGGTTATTCACGTCAAGACAGGAAAGCCAGGGCAAGGGAACCGATTTCCGCAAAGCTCATGGCCGATCTGTTGCAAAAAGCGGGAGCCTCCCGTGTGATCAGCATGGATTTGCATGCGGGACAGATTCAGGGATTTTACGATGTCCCGATCGATAACTTTCGTGCATTGCCGATTTTAGCCGGTTATTTGCGGGAAAAAAACATCAACAATCCGGTCGTCGTTTCACCGGACCACGGCGGTGTCGCCCGGGCAAGGGCGATGGCGGATGTGTTGAATGCGCCGATTGCGATCATTGATAAAATGCGTCCCGAGCCCAATGAGGCCAAGGTCATGAACATTATCGGTAAGGTCAAAGGCAGTGATTGTATCATCATCGATGATATGATCGACACAGCCGAATCGATCACAGCGGCAGCCGATGCGTTGGCAGAAGCCGGTGCCAAAAACCTGTATGCGTGTTGTACGCATCCGCTTTTGTCCGGTGATGCGGTGGAGCGCATCAAGCAATCCAGAATCAAGGAAATCGTCTGCACGGATACCATCGAACTGCCTGAAGAAAAGAAGTTTGATAAACTCGTTCAGCTTTCTGTCGCCAATCTCCTCGGTCAGGGGATCATTCATATCATTGATGACAGGGGCGTCTCGTCGCTTTTCACGTTTTAAGCCGTTATCATCTAAAAGCCGCACAAAGCGGCTTTTTTTGATCCTCTTTTTGACGGTGCGTTTACTTTCAAAGAAAGTGTGATATAATAGATATACATCGATGATCGGAAGAGTACGGTTGAAGGATTCGAAAGCGAACGGGGGATGGTGTGAGCCCCGGCGATATCCGCGATTGGAAAAACACCGTGAGTGACAGAAGAAAAAAGTAGACCTGTCCGTCTAACCCGCGTTAAGGGAAAGAGCGCCGGTCAAACCGGAAATAAGGTGGCACCACGGAGACATTCGTCCTTTCTAGGGGCGATTTTTGTATAGTTAGGGGCATGATGCATGCTGGATGAGTTAAAACAATACCATAAGAAAGAACCGGACCACCATTCGCGCTTTCACAGACGGGAATATGCCGAAGACGATCTTTTTGTCGGCATCACGAACCCGGAAATCCGGAAACTCGTGAACCAATCGTACAGCGACGTGGATGAGGACGAGCTTGAAACATTGCTCACCCATCGTTACCATGAATACCGCTTGGCCGGGTTGTTGGTGTTGGCCAAGCGGATGCAAAAAGCGACAGAAGACATGAAAAAGAAGATTGTCGGGATTTATCTTTCACACACGGTTTATGTCAATAACTGGGATCTCGTTGATCTATCGGCACCGCAGATATTGGGAACATATGCATATGAACGTGATGATTACGATATCTTGTTTGATTTGGCAACATCGGATGATTTATGGGAAAACCGCATCGCCGTCGTCAGCATGCAACATCCGATCAAGCAGGGTGTGACGGAACCCGCGGTAAGGATCATTGAAACCAAACTCGATCATCCGCACCATCTGATGCACAAAGCATGCGGATGGATGCTCAGGGAAATCGGCAAGCAAGACAGAGCCGCGCTCAATGCTTTCATAAAAAAACATTATGAAGCGATGCCCAGGACCATGCTGAGATATGCGATTGAAAAACACGAAGAAGATAAACGACAACGGATATTGAAGGGAGACTTGTCATGGATGTGACGATCAAAACACTTTT
>JAGYMP010000211.1 GCA_018400565.1 Bacilli bacterium
GGATTACAAAAACCTGGAGGTCCCGATTGTCGCCATTGACCATAACTTCTCGGAAGAAATCCCTTCCATCACAAGCGACAACGAACAGGGCGGTATCCTTGCGGCAAAAAAATTGCTCGAAAACAACCCAAAGAAAATCATCCATTTCCGCGGGCCCTCGGATCTGATCACCGTCCAGGCACGTTCAGACGGATTCGAAGCAACGCTGGAAAAAGCCGGCATCAAACCGATCCGCTGTGACCTTGATTTCAAATCCCCCCAACGCGTCTTGATCCAAAAGACCATCGATCAGCACAACGATGTCGACGGGATTTTCTGTGATTCGGATGTCATGGCGTTGAAAGCGATCCAGTGCCTGAACAAACTGGGCAAAAAGATTCCGGGCGAGGTTCAGGTCATCGGCTTTGATGACATCGAGCTTTCCAAAATCTTCATCCCTGCTTTGTCAACAATCGCACAGCCGACGAAGAAAATCGCCGAACACGCAGTCAGTGCCCTCATCGATCTCATCCACGACAAAACCACCGGGATTCCCGCAAAAAAATATCCCGTCCGCCTCATCGAACGGGAAACCACGATTTAGTTGAAAACAAAAGCGTTCCGCCATTATCGCGGAACGCTTTTTCTTTGCTCGGAATCGATCAACCGCCGTTTGACCTCTTTGTCACCGCCGAATTCACCGATGTCACCGTCCGATCGGATGACACGGTGACAGGGAATCACGATCGGTAAGGGATTATGCTTGCACACAGTGCCCGCTGCGCGCCAGGCACCGGGATGACCGGATAAAGCCGCCAAGTCTTTGTATGTGATGGTTTCGCCGTAAGGTACCTGCCGTAAGGCATCCAACACATCCTTGAAAAAAACACTGCCCCGGTAATCCAGGGGCAGGTCAAACGATGTCAGTGAGCCGTCAAAATAATCATGCAGATGCTTCCCGGCACGAAGCAACAATTGATCATCGGTCGATAAAGAACCTGTCTTAGCGAATGAAATGTGTGTGAGGTAATGGTTGTGGGCGGTAATCGTGATCCAGCCGATTTTGGTTTTTACACTGTAGCGATCGTTGTCATGAGGCATATTGCTCACGATTCCCGCTTCAGGATGATTTCGTCTTCGACATCTTCCAAAAACACGAACAACC
>JAGYMP010000212.1 GCA_018400565.1 Bacilli bacterium
TGTCTGGTTGTATGCGACGACAAAAATGACCCCGTCGACATATTTGCTGACGATCAACGGGTCGGTCACCGAAAGGATCGGAGGTGTGTCAATAATGATATAATCATATTCTTTCCGCAACGCGTCGATCAACCCTTGGGCCTTTTTGGATTCTAAGAAAATATGTGGATAGGACAAATGTTTGCCGGTCAAAATCAAATCAATGCCCGACTCATCTTTCTTGATAAGCTCATGGTAATCAACATTATCGGTCACATAATCATAAAGTCCTCTGTCATTCACTTTATGGAATGCCCGGTGGATTTTCGGGCGTCGCAGATCAAAGTCGACAATGATGACTTTTTTGCCTTTTTCCGCATAAACCGCGGCCAGATTGATTGAAGTCGTCGTCTTTCCGTCCCGGGGGGTCGGCGAGGTGCATTGGATGACCTGATAAGGGTTGTCGATACCCTTCATCTTTACATTGAGTTCAAGTTTCCGGTATGCTTCTGCTTCAATCGACATCGGATCCTCGATGACAACGTTATGATATTCGAAATATTCCATTTAGTTCACGACCTTTCGTTCTTTGATGGTTCCGGGAACGGCCGCGATCACATTGATGTCAAGCACACGTTCCATCTCAGTACGACTCTTGAACTTATTGTTGAGGAATTCTTTCAGGAACACAACGCCAAGTGCGATCATGCCGCCCAAAATCACGGAAATCGCGACATTCAGGACTTTGTTCGGAGAAGACGGGTTTTCAGGCACTTTGGCGGCGTCAAGCAATTTGAGTTTATCCTGCAAAAGGACATAGCCCTTCTCTTCATCATTGGCGATCTCGATGCTGTTTTCCACGAGTTCATCGGCAATCTTCCGTGCAACGACGGGATCCTCGTTCTCGACTTCGATATAGATGATAACCACGCTTGACGTCGATGAGACGGTGATGTTGTTTTTCAGCCGGTTCAGCGAATAATCATCGGGTAACTCATCAATGTCATCCACGATGCTTTCCAATATCAAATCCGACACCACAAACTCCTCATAGGTCGATATCAGATTCTGTGCGACGGAAATCGCCGCGTTCTCACTCGTCACGGTTTCCGTCACATCCACTTGGACCATCAGCGACGTCTCCGCCGTATATTTGGGTTCCACGATCACAAACGTGTAGATCACGCCAATGACCGTCACCCAAAATGTAATCAAAAAAATCAACAGGAAATTATTCCAGATGATTTGCATGATTTCCTGAAGAGAAATGCCTTCTTCCACAAACTCCTCGTTTGTTTTTGCCGTTCTTTCATCCATGGTTATGCGCTCCTACTCTCTTGTTTGTTTGACACTATCATTATTTTACATGAAATCATATAAAAAAACAACACACCGGCTGATTCATTCACAAATTCATCAATCCGATGACGAGACTCATTGTTCCCAAAAGCATCGTATACACAGCAAAATATATGAGTTTGCCGCGTTCAAAATATTTGAACAAATATTTCAGGCCCATCAAG
>JAGYMP010000213.1 GCA_018400565.1 Bacilli bacterium
TGCGTCGTAGACCGCATGTCCGCCGAATTCGGCACGCATCGCGGCCACCACTTTCTCTGAGAATTTACCGTCATCCTTGGATTTGTATCTTGAGAAGAGTGCCTGTGCGATCACCGGAGTCGAGACTTTGCGCAGCACGGCTTCTTCGACGGCCCACTGCCCTTCGCCGCTGTCATCGACCCGGCCGAGGATTTTTTTAAGTTTCGGATCCTTTTTCATCGCCTTGTTCACCATGTCCATCAACAACCCAGAGATGATGCTGCCGTTGGCCCAGACGTTTGAGACTTGCTCATAATCAAGATCATACGGGCTTGCCTCAAGCAAAGCGAATCCTTCACCGATGGCTTGCATCATGCCGTATTCGACGGCATTGTGCACCATCTTGACAAAATGGCCGCTGCCGTTTTCTCCCATGTAAGCATAACCGTCTTTGACGGCGGTTTTTTCAAAGATCGTCTCGATCTCTTTGAATGCATCCTTTGTCCCGCCGATCATGTAACAGGCACCTTTTCTGGCCCCTGATTGTCCGCCGCTTGTGCCGACGTCCAAAAAACGGATACCTTCGTCTTCCAGCATGTTTCCGTGGCGGATGGAATCGGTGTACCGTGAATTCCCGCCGTCTATCACAATGTCTTTTTCATCCAGCATATCTTTCAGTTGTTCTAAGACATTGTCTGTGATCGCCCCGGCCGGCACCATCACCCAAACCACGCGTGGTGAGGGCAGTTGCTCCACAAGATTGTTAAGTGATTCTGCAATCTCTAAACCAGGGTAATCATCGACGATCGTTTCATCGAGAAATTTGTCATATCCGATGACCTTGATGCCGTGATCGTTCATGTTCAAACTTAAATTGAGACCCATTTTGCCGAGTCCCACCATACCGATTGTCATATCATTCATCTCCTTTGATTCTTCATAACACACGCTTGCTTTGTTCTTATTATATCGCGTCTTGGAAACACACACAACAGTATCGCTCTCACAATCAATCATATAAAAGAAGGACACCGCTCATATGCGGTGTCCCGTTTCGGTGTTTTATTTCAGCAAATCCATGAATCTTTTGGTCACATTTTCGACATTAAAACCCAAATCGGCGGCCACTTCATCACCTTTGCCGCTTTTACCGAACCGGTCAATGCCGATGACTTCATCAGCGAACCGATACCAAAGACCTGTCGCACCGGCTTCGATGGCTAGGCGTTTTTTACCGTCAGCGGGTAAAATTTGGTTTTGCTTCGCTTCGGGAAGTTCCAAAAAGAGTTCCATCGAGGGCATCGACACGACACGTGCGTTCACGCCTTCGCTTGCGAGATGCTCTTTGGCCCTGATGGCAAGTTCGAGTTCCGAACCACTCGCAATCAAAGTACCGTCCGCATCATCTGCATCGCTTGCGACGTAAGCACCTTGTTCGAAGGATGCATAATCCACGTTGTTTAGAACGGTCGTTTTCTGTCTTGTCAGCACGATGAGCGTCGGACGGTCAGTGGCTTTCAATGCATAACAGATCGCATGGCGGACCTCATCTGCGTGAGCAGGTCTGAGCACCACGCAATTCGGCATCGAACGGAAGATTGCCAGTTGTTCGACCGGTTGGTGGGTCGGGCCGTCCTCGCCGACGGCAATGCTGTCATGGGTGAAGATATAGATTGAGGGAATGTTCATGAGAGCCGCAATGCGCATTGCGGGTTTCATATAATCGGAGAAGATAAAGAACCCGCCGCTGAACGCTTTCATGCCATGCAGGGTCATGCCGTTCACAATCCCGGCCATGGCGTGTTCACGCACACCGAAGTTGATATTTCTGCCTTCGGGATGATCGGCGGTGAAATCACCGTCATTGCCTTTGACGCGGGTCGACCCTGATAGATCGGCGCTGCCGCCCATCATATGGGGGATCACTTCGCTTAATTCGGGCAGGAATCGTTTGATCGAATCGCGGGTCGCTTCGGTGGTGCCGATCGCTTGTTCACCAAACATATCGTTCAAATCAACATTGAGGCCTCCGTCGATGATGGTCTTGAGTGCTTGGTGATCCTCCGGACGGTCTTCTTTGTATTTTGCAAGGGTTTGTGCCCATGTTTCATAGGCTTTGTTGCCGCGGTCGATGACGTTGGTTTTGAAATCCTCATAAACCTCATCCGCGACCTCAAACGGTTCTTCTTCAAAACCGAAATCTTTTCGCATCTTTTCGGTTTCCGCTTCGCCGATCGGCTTGCCGTGGGTGGCGGATGTGCCTTGTGCTTCCGCCCCGTAGCCGATCACACTTTTGATTTCGATGAAACTCGGTTTATTGGTTTCCTTTGCTTTTGTGATCGCTTTTGACACAGCATCCGTGTCATTGGCGTCATCGACTTTTTGGTAATCGAAATTCATCGCGATGATTTTTTGTTTGATGTCATCGGAATAGGCATCATCCACGGGACCGTCAAGCTGAACGTCATTCGAATCGAACATGATGATCAATTTATCCAGATTCAGATGACCCGCGAGCGACAAGGCCTCCATCGCGATGCCTTCCTGAAGATCGCCGTCCCCGCACAGCACATACGTGTGATGATCGATCACATCATGTCCGTCTTTGTTAAAGCGGGCTGCGAGATGTTTTTCGGCGATCGCCATGCCGACAGCCATGCCGATGCCCTGTCCGAGCGGACCGGTCGTGGCCTCGACACCTTCGGTCAATCCATATTCGGGATGGCCGGGCGTTCTCGAATCCAATTGCCGGAATTGTTTGATGTCATCCATCGTCACATCGTATCCCGCAAGGTGCAACGTCGCATAAAGCAAGGCACTGCCGTGTCCCGCGGAAAGCACAAACCTGTCGCGGTCAAACCAATCGGGGTGATCTGATGTCATGTTGATGTGGTCGGTGAAAAGTGAATAGACGACGGGTGCCGCCCCGAGCACGATGCCCGGATGGCCGCTGTCGGCTTTGTTGATCATGTCCACGCCCAAAAAGCGTAAGGTGTCA
>JAGYMP010000214.1 GCA_018400565.1 Bacilli bacterium
TCGCTTTGTTCCTGGTTGTAAAATGGATTCAACCATGTTCCGCCCCAAAGACGCTTTTTTAGATTGGGACGTAAAAAAAGGATGTTTTTCATATCTATCATACCCCGCTCCTTTTCTTTCTTCATTATACGATGTTTTTGTCCATTTGCAAAGACCCATGGATAATTTTACCGGTCCATTTGTTCATCAAAACATATCCTTTCGATGAAAAAAGCCGGATAAACCGGCTTTTAGGGTTCATATCGTCTGTTTCGAAAACTGTGCATTGTATAATTTCGCATAAGCGCCTTTTTTGTCCATCAGATCATCATGCGTCCCTTTTTCCACAATCTCGCCGTGTTCCATCACCAAAATCAATGATGCACGTTTGATCGTGGAAAGTCTGTGGGCGATCACGAAACTCGTGCGGTCTTTCATCATGAAATCCATTGCGTTTTGTATGTAACTTTCGGTCCTCGTGTCAACCGATGAGGTTGCCTCATCGAGGATCAGGAGTTTCGGTTCAAACAGTATCGCACGCGCGATCGTGAGCAACTGCTTCTGTCCCTGAGAGATATTGGCCGCGTCTTCTTTCAAAAACGTATCATAGCCGTCGGGCAGCGTTTCGATATAATGGTGGACATGCGCCTGTTTACAGGCGTTGATCACTTCCTCACCGGTTGCATCGGGGTTCCCGTATGCGACATTCTCGCGGATCGTCCCCGCAAAAAGCCATGTGTCCTGTAATACCATACCGAATAATTTCCTCAATGTCTCCCGGGGCACATCCGTGGATTTGACCCCGTCAATCATGATGGTTCCGCGATCGACTTCATAAAAACGCATCAACAGGTTGACAAGCGTCGTTTTGCCCGCACCCGTCGGACCGACGATGGCGATTTGTTTGCCGGGCTTCACTTCCAGATTAAGATGCTTAATCAGTTCGCTGTCTTTTGAATATGAGAACCATACATCATCCAAAACGACATGGCCGCGAAAATCTTCCATGTCGTATGCGGCATTGTCTTCATCGGCAATCTCCTCGTCCTCGTCC
>JAGYMP010000215.1 GCA_018400565.1 Bacilli bacterium
TGACACCCGAATACATCATGGAGTTGATGGACAATGCAAAAAATTGAATTCACATTGAACGGTAAAATGATAAAACGCCCCTTTGGACTCGACCGTCGTTTGCTTGATGTCCTCAGGGATGACTTTGAATTGAGCGGGCCAAAAGAAGGGTGCGGCGAAGGTGAGTGCGGTGCATGCGCCGTGCTGATGAATCATAAAATCGTCAATTCGTGCAGTGTGCTGATGGGACAGGTCGCGGGGAAGGATATCGTCACCATCGAGGCTTTTTCAAAAACAAAACGCTATGAATTTCTGAGAAAGGCATTCCAGGACGAAGGTGCGGTCCAGTGTGGTTTTTGCACGCCCGGCATGATCATCGCGGCTGAAAGTCTTTTGGATCACAATCCCCGTCCCTCCGGCGAAACCATAAAAACATACATGTCGGGGAATCTGTGTCGGTGCACGGGCTATCAGATGATCGTAAAGGCCATTCAACGTGCATCGGAAGAAGGTGAAGGTTTATGGTGAACCATCACATTGCAACAAGCAAAGACGAAGCGTTGATGTTGATGAACCAAAACACATATCGTCTTATTGCCGGCGGCACAGACTATATCATCCAAAACAAGCAAGGGGCGGGGGTGCCCGTCCAAACGGACAAGCCATTGCTTTTCATCGGTGATTTGGATGAATTAAGAGGCATCGCAGTCGAAAAGGATACGATCACCATCGGTGCGGCAACACCGTTGCAGACTGTTTTGGATCATCCGCTCATTCCAAAGATGGTTCAGGAGATCGTTGTGAAAATGGCTGCTCCCGCCATTCGACACACGGCCACATTGGGCGGGAACATCCAAAACGCATCACCCGCCGGAGACAGTTTGCTGTTTCTGTATCTTCTGAATGCGACCCTGGTGTTGGAAAGGTTAGGGTCAACGCGTAAAATGTTGATCGAAGATTTCATCACAGGACCGAGGAAAACGGATTTGAAACCCAATGAACTGATCACAAAAATCATCATCGACCACCCACGTTTCACCATGCATTCGTTTGCAAAGGCGGGCGGCAGAAAAGCGGATGCGATTTCCAAACTGAATTTTTTGGGAGCCTTCAGCACCGATAAAAAACGAATCGTGGATTTTCGTGTTTGTTTTGGAGCGATTTACAAAACTATCATCAGAGACAAACCCTTTGAATCATCGTTCGTCAATCAGTCGACAGCGAAGATCAAAAAGGAAAAAGATGATATATTGAATCATTATGCGACCCTTATCAAACCGATTGACGACCAGCGGTCGTCGGCTGTTTACAGAAAAAAAGCGGCCTTGCGACTCCTGTCCGCTTTTTTGGACGATATCGTTTGAATGATCGAACGGGAAATGGGGAATGACATGGACAGAAAAAAAATGATCGCAGTGACGATGCACGACCAAAAAGCAGATGTTGTGTTGAAAAACGCCAAAGTCATCAATGTGTTCTCAAATGAAATAAACCAATGTGATGTCGCGATCTTTGATGGCGTCATCGTCGGTCTTGGTTCATATCAAGGCAAAGAAACGGTCGATCTGAAGGGGAAATACCTCGCACCGGGATTCATTGACGGTCATGTCCACATTGAATCAAGCATGTTGACACCCGTTGGGTTTGGGTCAATGATCGTTCCTTTCGGGACAACGACGATTATTGCCGATCCCCATGAGATTGCGAATGTATGTGGGAAGACCGGTATAGAATTCATGCTGGATTCCGCAAAACACACACCGCTGGATGTGCACATCATGATTCCTTCGTCGGTTCCGTCGACAAAATTCGAGACAAACGGAGCGACGATTGATGTTGGGACGATCAAATCCCTGCGCGGTAAAGAGGGCGTATTGGGTCTTGGGGAATTGATGGATTACAATGGGGTCTGGCGCCGTGAACAGGATGTTTTGGACAAAACAGAAGTCATGGCGGATTATCCGATTGACGGGCACGCGCCTTCTCTTTCCGGTGAAGCGTTGCAGGCATACCGGCTGGCGGGGGTAAGAACCGATCACGAATGCCATTTGCCCGAAGAAGCAAAAGAACGCCTGGATTTGGGTTTTTACGTTCATTTGCGTGAAGGATCGCAAACAAGAAATCTATTGGATTTGCTGCCTGAGATCAATGACCATAACAAGAACCATGTCCTGTTATGCACCGACGATTACCATCCTGAGGATATTATGAAAAATGGTCATATCAATCATCTTATCAACCTAGCCGTTTCGGCAGGAATCGATCCGATCGATGCGATCCGGATGGGGACAATCCAAACCGCCGAGTGTTACGGGTTAAAAGACAGAGGAGCCGTGGCACCCGGTTATCGGGCCAACCTTGTTGTTTTCGATGATTTGAACCATATCCAGCCTGAACAGGTTTTCATCGACGGAAAACCCGTTGCCAAGGACAGTTCCCCGCTTTTTTCCGCGAAAGACACAGATCCGGAACGTTTGTTGGAATCGGTGCATGTGAAAGCGGAAAACATAGATTTTTCCTATCCGCTTTCAAGCAACCGCATCCATGCGATCGAACTCATTAAAAACAATATCGTCACAAAGAAAACCACCGTGGAGGTCGAACTTCAAAACGGCGCCTTTGTATGCGGTGACGACCTCTTAAAATACATGGTGATCGAACGCCATAGAAACACCGGAAACGTTGGGAAGGCGATTGTCAAAGGTTATGGACTGAGAACCGGAGCGGTTGGCATGACGATTGCCCATGATTCGCATAATATGATTGTGTTGGGCGCCGATGACGGGAGCATGCGTGCCGTTGTTTCTGATTTATCGGAAATCCAGGGAGGTATCTCCATTGCAAAACACGGGAAAATCATCAACCACTTGCAACTTGAGGTCGGGGGTATCATGACGCAAAACGATCCCGAATCAGTCATTGCCAGATTGAATGCTATGAAAGACATGCTCTATGACATGGGTGTCAGCAAGGATATCGACGATCCCTTCTTATCACTCGCTTTTTTGTCATTACCCGTTGTCCCCGAATTGAAATGCACCGATTTCGGGCTGTTTGACGTGACAGAAGAAACCATCATTCCCCTGGAGGCCGATCACAATGAATGACATCATCGGATACACATGCACGACATGCCATAAGGTTTATCGCGAATTACCGGAGGGGATGACTTGCCCGAAATGTGACTCCGGCGGTATTTTGGATGTGATCTTTGATTATACGAAAATCAAGCGTCAATTCAACAAGAAGAAATTGAAGAAAAACACTTTGACCTCCATCTGGCGTTATCTGCCCTTGTTGCCTGTTGAACAGAAATTCACCAGACATACGCTGGATGTCGGGATGACACCGTTGTATGAGGGAAACAATCTTGCGAGTTATACCAAGACAAAAAAGATATACATCAAAGATGACGGAGTAAATCCGACCGGATCACTCAAAGATCGCGCATCGGCGATCGCGGTTGCCAAAGCACTCGAATCAGGCCATGACACGATTGCATGCGCCTCGACCGGAAACGCTGCATCGAGTTTGGCAGGCAACGCCGCCAAAGCCGGATTGAAAACCGTGATATTCGTGCCGAAACGCGCACCAATCGGCAAGTTGACGCAGCTATTGGCATACGGTGCCACCGTTGTCCGGGTTGACGGAGATTATAAACAAGCATTCATCATGTCAAAAAAAGCCATCCAAACACATGGCTGGTACAACCGAAATGCCGCAATCAATCCTTATCTGGTCGAAGGAAAGAAGACCGTAGCTTTGGAAATCGCCGAACAACTGGGCTTTCGCATGCCTGATTGGATCGTTGTCTCTGTCGGTGACGGGTGTACGCTGGCCGGTGTTTATAAAGCTCTTTCGGATTTGGACCGCTTGGAAATGATTGACAAGGTTCCTAAATTGCTCGGTGTTCAAAGTGAGGGATGCCAGCCATTCGTCCAAGCTTTTGAAAATGACCGTCCTCTGAAAGAGGCCGACGAGAACACTGTGGCTGACAGTATCGCCGTCGGTATTCCGAGAAATCCCGTCAAGGCGATGGACGCCATCAAAAAAACAAACGGTCAATTTATTGCCGTCAGTGACCAAAAAATCATGCATGCAATGAAAACCCTCGGCAACAAAGAAGGGATATTCGCTGAGCCGGCGGCATCGGCGACCGTAGCGGGTTTTTTCAAAGCCAGAAACAGAGGAATCATCACCTCTGAAGACACGGTTGTCCTGATCAACACGGGCAACGGACTCAAAGACACCCCCCACGCATTGGAAGCGCTCGGCGAACCGCCGCTTATCAAACCGACCATCAACGCATTGAACACATATCTCAAAGAAGAAGGAGCAATACAATGATTAAGATTCCCTACGGACCGACTTATGAAGAAATGCTGCATCCGGGCAAAATCGATCAAGACACAAGAAAAAAGGCATTGGATGCGCTGAAAGACGATGAGTTGAATCCGCTCAATTTATTTAACATCACATGGAAAAACGAAAACAACGATGTCCATAAAATCGTTCTTCCGAAAGAACTCACGGGCGTCGATGCAAATATTATCGTGCTTTTGGGAAAATACTTCCCCTCAGGATCGCATAAAGTGGGTCCTGCATATTCAACATTGATCGAAGGGTGTGTCAATCAGACGATAGTTCCCGGGGAACATACGATTTTAGGTCCCTCAACCGGTAATTTCGGTATCGGGGTTGCATATATATGCAATCTGATGAATTATGACGCAATCGTCATCATGCCCGATAACATGAGTCAGGAACGGTATGACAGAATCAAGCGTTACGGTGCCAAACTCGATTTGACGCCGGGAACGGAATCCGATGTCATTTTGACGCTGGAGAAGACATTTGAGCTCGCGAAAGATCCCAAAAACCGTTCGCTCGCCCAATTCGAATTATTGCCCAACTATCGTTTTCACCGATATGTGACAGGCAACAGTGCCATCGAAGCGGTCGAAGGTATCGGCAATGAACGCATTGCCGCTTTTGTTTCCGCTCCCGGGTCCGCCGGGACGCTCGGTGCGGGCGATCAAATCAAGAAAGCTTTTCCGGAGGCCAAGGTTGCCGCATTGGAACCTTATGAGTGTTCGACTTTGAGTGACGGCGGCAGAGGCCAACACCGGATTGAGGGAATCGGCGATAAGATGTGCACATTGATCCACAATGTCCTCAACACCGATTTC
>JAGYMP010000216.1 GCA_018400565.1 Bacilli bacterium
CCGACGGCTTCCGGAATCGTCATGAAATATCGGATGATGTTTTTATCGGTCACGGTCAGGGGACCGCCGTTTTGAATCTGTTTTTTGAACAACGGGACGACGGAACCATTGCTGCCGAGGACATTCCCGAAACGTACGGCGGAAAACCTCGTTTCCGATCCCTTGTCGAAATATTGGATGATTTTTTCAGCAAAGCGTTTCGTCGCACCCATGATGTTGGTCGGTCTGACGGCTTTGTCGCTCGAGACGAGTACCATTTTTTCCACATGATAAGCACAGGAAACCTTGCAAATGTTGTATGTGCCGATCACATTGGTGCGGACGGCCTCGACCGCGGACGCTTCCATCAGGGGAACATGCTTGTATGCGGCCGCATGGAAGACGAGATCCGGTTTGGTTGCGTCGAACAGGCGGCTGACGCGTTTTTCGTTGTATACCGAACCGATCAAGACGTTGATGTCGATATCTTCCGTCATGTGATGATATTCGTTTTCAAGTTGCATCTGCAGATCATAAACGCCGTTTTCATAAATGTCAAACAAAATTACTTCCGCGGGGTGGTAGGTTATGATTTGGCGAACGAGTTCCGAACCGATGGACCCGCCCGCTCCGGTCACCAACACACGTTTTCCTTCGATGAAATCATTGATGCCTTCATCATCGAGTTCAACGACATCCCGCGCCAGCAGATCCTCGACATTGACATCGATCAAAGGTTTCACCGATTCCTTCTTCAATTCGGTGATACGGGGAAGCCGTTTGATTTTCACGGGTTTTTCTGCGATCAGATTAATGATATCCTGGTATTTCTGTTTATTGAGATTGGCAATGCAGATGATGACTTCCTGGATGTGCAACGTTGAGATCAACGAAGGGATGCGTGCGAGCGGACCATAGATTTTATATCCTGCCATCAACCGGCCGATTTTATCGGGATCATCATCGACGAAAGCAATCGGTTGATTCATGAGGGAGGGATTGTTCAGAATCTCGTTCAACACGATTTTCCCGCCCGATCCCGCGCCGACCAATAATGTTCGTTTGGCATACATCTGATAACGGTTGCGCAAAAGATAATTCCCGATCCGTTTGAGAATGCGCGGAAACGCGATGACGATGGCTTCCAGGAATGTCGTAAAAATCAAGTAAATCTCCGGAATGAACTCAAACCGCGGAATCGCCAGCGTGATGATGGCGACCAATACGTTTGACCCGATGACGGCGAAGAACACACGCATGACTTCGTCGATGCCGGGATGGGCCAAAATGAGTTTATATAAATTGGACAGATAAAAAACGATGATTTTGAGAACAATGACGGCGGGCAACAGCATAAAAGCCATTCGCGTGTCGAATGCTTCGACATGGGTGAATTTTAAGGCCAATATCGCCAAAGAATAGACTAGAGCGATTCCAACGATGTCAAAAACCATAAAATACCACATGCGGATATTTTGTTTGGATAGCGATATGTTGTCAAAGCGTCGATTTCTCATCAATAGGTCCCCCATCGTTTATTTTTATCATGTATAATTCTATCACAGCAAGCGGCCTTTTTCAATGTGTCCATCATTTATGACACAAAAGAGCACAAAAAAAAGAGCCGGGATATTCCCGGCCCTTTGGTTTAGGCCTTGTCCAGAATCACATAAAAGTTCACGCCGCCTTCAACATTCTCACAGCCATATCCGGCATGCATCGCCCCGGCCTGCATCTTCACGATATGAAGTCCCAGGCCCTGTCCGCCGTAAGCTCTAGTTCTGGCCTTGTCGACTTTATAAAAACTGTCCCAGATCCTGTCAATTTCGTCTTTTGGGATGTGTGGGCCGGTATTATGGACGATGATGGCTATTTTCCCTTCCGGTCTCTTTTGTGTGTATATTTCGATTCTCTTTTCCCCGCTGACATGCTGCAATGCGTTTTGCATGTAATTCTCCAAAATTGTTCTCAATGCATCTTTGTCAGCCAGCACTTCGGGTGAATGGATGTCGATGGAAACATCCACGCCTTTTTCTTCAAAAAGAATCTCAAAAGATTTCATGATGGGGGTGAGGACTTCGAACAATGATGTTTTTTTCAGCGTGATGTCTTCGAAGCCGCTTTCGAGCTGGCTTATTTTCAACAATTTCATCACTAATCGATTCATCTTATTCGTCTCATCGATGATGGTGTCGATGTATTCCGTTTTCGCTTCTTCGCTGAGACCGTCGAGATTGAGGGCTTCGGCATATCCCATGATAAGCGAAAGCGGTGTCTTCAGCTCATGTGACACGCTGGCGATGAATCCTTTGCGCATCTCATCGATTTTATCTTTGTTGGCGATGTCTTCCGCCAGCTTCTCGTTGGCATCTTTGAGCTCACTGATGTAAGCTTCAAGCTGGGCGCTCATCCGGTTTATGCTTTCGCCCAGTTCGCCGATTTCATCATCCGTGTCCACCTTAACTTTGCGGTCAAAATTTAAATTTGCGATGGATTGAGCGGTCTTTGTCATCTGAGTGATCGGGTTCGTGAAGCGGTAACTGATGAAATACATCACAAATCCCCCCACTATCATCAGAACAAAACCGATGATGATTGTGAACGAGTTGAATATGGCGATATTTTCATCGATGGATTCAAATGTCACCGTGAACACATAAAAAACCATCAGATCGGGCTCTGTGTCAACAACCGTCAAACTCAACATCCTCAAGTTATCATTGTGATCGAAGGAGGAGGTGATGTCCTTGGTCATCCCGACATAACGATCGTCGTTGATATGGACGATTTGATCTTCAAAATCAAGTTCGCCTTCA
>JAGYMP010000217.1 GCA_018400565.1 Bacilli bacterium
ATCGATTCATGCATCATCGCCATCGGCCAGAGTCCGAATCCGATCATCAAAGCCACATCGCCCGACCTTCGGGTCGATCAATACGGCAGAATACAGGTCAGCGATTACCAAACATCAATCCCCGGTGTGTTTGCCGGCGGTGATGCGGTAAGTGGAGCGGCCACCGTCATCCGGGCGATGGGTGAGGGCAAAGAAGCCGCGATCGCCATCGATCGTTTTATCCGTTCAAAGAAACCATGATAACTGTCCATTAAAAAATACCAATCCGTCGCGGATTGGTATTTTTTTGATGTCAATTATTTCCTCTTAAGCATCGATCGGATGATCCGGCGGTTGATCAACAACATTCTCGGAACATGGAAGGGCCCTTTGAAGAGATTGCCTTTCAACCGGTGCGACAAGGTGTTGTCACGATGCAAATAACCCCACCATTCCTTATCGGTCACAAAATGTTCTTTGAGATACGAAAGCACCTTGCGATAATGCTGATACCACGTTTCATCACCGGTATGCTCGTATGCCTTTAAGAGTGCGATGGCCGCTTCGGTGTGGGGCCACCACAATTTCATGTCCCATTCGAGTTGTTCCAACGGTTTGTTCTCGATGTCCTGAAAATAGAATAACCCGTCGTAAGTCTCATCCCAGCCGGTCTCAAATGCACCCTTTGTCGTGTCAAGTGCCAAATCCAACCACTGTTTGTCGTTTGTTTGGGTGTATTCATCCAATAAAAACCATGCGGCCTCCAGGGAATGGCCGGGATTGACCAATCGTCCCATCGGTCCTTTTAGCGGGGTTTCATCGTTGCTTACGTTTTCCAAAAACACATGTTTGCCTTGATGCACATGGTCGGTGATGTTTGCGCGCACTTTCTTTCGGTCGGCTTCATAAATCTTTTGGTTGATGGGATCGGTTTGGACGATATGCTGGATGAGATTCAGAAGAATCATCGAATCGGCAAGACTTTTTGCGTTGATTGTCTCCATTTCATATTTCGGTGGTGTCATTTCCCTACCGAAATAAAAGGCGGTGATGCGGTTGTAGGATTCTCGCATTTGCCTCAGATACTCATCGCGTTTCGTGACGTCATACAACATGCATGCGCCAAGCGCCATGAATGCATCTGAAAACCAATATCGGCGCCGCCGGATCGGTCGTCCGTCTCCCATGAGGGAAAAATACATTTTTCTGTCGTTGTCAAAACCGTGTTTTTGTAAAAAGGCAAATGTTTCTTCGGCCCATTTCAGCCATTGTTCGTTGGCTTCGATTTCACTGTAGGCTTTGGCGTAGATATACATCGCCCTGCCTTGGGCCCACACGGATTTCACT
>JAGYMP010000218.1 GCA_018400565.1 Bacilli bacterium
CCTTTCAAATCCGCTTTTTACACCGGCATGGCATATATCTTCACCGTCATCCTGATGGTATTGCCGTATCTGTTGCTCACAAACCCTTATATCTCTTTGGCCATCATGCTCGGTATCGTCGTGTTGATCATCTTTGTGTTCAATTTCTACATCTCCGTCGCAAAAGACCTCAACTTCAAGAAAAGGTTTCTTCACATGGCCGCCATCAGCCTCGGTGTCGCCGCATTGTCCTTTGGCCTCGGGAAACTGATTCAGATCTTTCTAGGCGTCAGCGTCTAAAATCGTTTCATTCACTAAAAAAGTCCCGTAACGGGACTTTTTTTATGGTATGAAACAATCCCCGGCTTGAGGTGATTCGGATTTTGGCCCGAATACATCCCCCGCGATATGCCCGGCTCTTTCACCCGAACAATGCAACGGATGAATCCGATCGATGCCGTGGCCTTTCATTTGTTCAAACAAGCTCCGAATCGAGGAATCCGATTCGTTTCCGAGATGCAGGCCCCCGGTGACTGACGCGATGTCCCCATCCGGAAAAACCGTGTTGATTTTGTTGATGACCGTCTTTAACCCGATGTGGCAACATCCCAAAACAACGTGCAGTTTTTGTTGTTCCCTGACCACAAGAAAAACCTCATCATGAAAATCATCCAAGACCATCGCGTTCCCTTTTTTCACATAAAAACGGGAGTTGTGGATGACACCCTCCGTCGTAAGCAACCAAACATCCTCCAAAATCTCTTTGTCGCCTTCGATCAATATGAGATGGTTGTTAAAGGATTCGGTCAGTGATGAACGCAAAACACCGCGAAAAAGATAACGGTCCAATGACGCATCATACGAATACTTCTCCTTCAAGGCATCCGCGTGCATATAGATATCCCGGTCGAAAGAATCGGCATACCTTCCGCCGCCCATGTGATCGTAATGCCCGTGTGAGATGATTGCCGCATCGATCGTTTTCAGCGGAAGATCCATTTTTTTCGCATTGTTGATGAATACATCACTTTGCCCCACATCGAACAAAAGACTCGCTTTGTTTAACTCCAGAAACAAAGACAGACCGTGTTCGGCGGTATACCCCTGCCTTGCACGGTCGTCACATAGCACATGGATGTTCATCGGTTGCGGCTGTTCTTGATGACGGCGTCCTCAGCTGCGTTCACCAACTGATAAGCAATCGGGGATGCCGTCAATGCCGGATGGGTCGCCGCCTGAAACATGGCGATTTCCTCAGCCGTCATCCTTTTGGAGATAAACGCACTGGCGGCGTTGATCAACTCACCGGCGCTTTTCGCGCCGTGCATCTGGGCACCCAGAATGATGCCCGAGGCTTTTTCAAAAATGAGTTTCACGGACAAAGGCTTTGAACCGGGCATCAGCCCGGGATGACGGTTGACGGCCTTTGCTTCGCCCACCACATAACGATAGCCGCGTTTGCTTGCTTCCTGAGCCGTCAATCCGGTGGCCGCAAAGGCTTTGTTGTTGACGCATGTGGAGAAACAACCGACCGTTCCAGAGTTTATGCGTTTGGTTGTAAAAAGGTTCGCACCGACAATCCGGGCTTCCATCGTTGCGATCGAAGCCAATCGGAGGTTCGAAGGCGACCCGTCGAAGAAGGAAAATTTCTCACTGCAGTCGCCGCATGCGAAAATCGATTCATCGCTCGTGCGCATGTATTTATTGACGGCGATACCGTCAAAGGGACCGATTTCGAGATCGCTTTTTTTTGCCAGGTCACTGTTCGGACGGGATCCCAAACCCAAAATCACCATATCGGCTTTGAGATGTTTTCCGTCTTGAAGGACAATTTCCTCGACATTCTTATCGCCGATAAATTTATCGGCACCGGTGCTGGTCAACAAATTGATTCCCTGTTCCTTGAGCTCGTCTTCGACATCCAGACACACATCTGTGTCATATACGGTCCCAAGGCAGTGATTTTCAAGTTCGACTATGCTCACATTGATGTCCGGATCATGCTTCTTGCATTCTTCCGCCATCTCCACGCCGATGAACCCGCCGCCGACGATCACGAGGTCCTTTGCCTTGTCGAGTTGGTTTTCAATCGACTCAAGATGTGCGGTGTCTTTCTGAATGGGATAGATATTGTCCAGATCAATCCCTTCGATCGGGGGCGTGATCGGCTTGGAACCTGTCGCAAAAACGAGTTTCTTGTAATTGAAATCCTCGCCTGATTTCGTGAAGGCAATCTTGAATTCACGGTTAAGCTTGACGACTTTGTCAATCATGCTGTCGATGTTGTTCGTTTCCAACAGCTTATCGACGGGAATCAGATTCTGCATCGGATCGCCGACAGTCCCGAAGACATACGGGATACCGCAGGGAATGGGAATATTCTCTTTATCCCTGATCATAAGGATTTTTTTCTTGGGATAAAATTTCCTTGCGGTCATTGCCACGGTCAACCCGGCCGCGCTGCCACCAACGATAACGACATCATAATTTTTCATGCACATTCTCCTTTTTGAATTTTCAATGACATTTGCATGTATATGATAACGCTATTTCGGACATATGTCAATATATTACAAGTGAAATAATTATGATTTCTTATTCTCGGAAGTGGTGTCAATCCTGCACCGGGCATGATTCATCTCATACCTGAGCCATAAAAACCCGGCAGCGATCAGCAACAATGAAACAAGTTTATAAGGCAACCCCGCAAGCGGCAGCACGGCGACCGAAAAAGTGATACCGACCGTCGCAAAAAATGCGATGACACAAGGGGTGCATCCGTAGGTCATCATGCCGAACAGCATCGCAAACACACTCATGAACGTCCCTTTGCCCTCTTTGCTGTTCAGTCTGAAGAAAATCGTGCTGAGATTCATCATCATCGCACTCAATCCCGCCATGATGACGTTCAAAACGATATTGAAAACAACCAAAGCAAGACCGTATGTCTCCAGCATCTTCCCGTATCCGACATTAAGATAATCAAGCAGCCCGTAAATCACAAGGAACACGACGAAGAAAATGCTGCCCTGGATGACATAACGTCTTTCTTTTTGCATGGAGAATGCGAGCGAAAACATCATGCATCATCCTCAAACAAAGAAAGATATGACCCGTAACCGCGTTCTTCCAACTCGTCTTTGGGAATGAACTCAAGTGCGGCCGAATTGATGCAATAACGCAATCCGCCTTTGTCTTTCGGTCCGTCATCAAAGACATGC
>JAGYMP010000219.1 GCA_018400565.1 Bacilli bacterium
CCGGATGCTTTTTTCAACACCGCAAAATAAGCGACATGATGCATAAAACACAGGGGTTATGATAACTCCGGTCATGTGTTAAAATAAAACGGTAGAGAAGAGAGGTTGTTATTGTGGAAAATGACGTGTGTTGCGATGTGTTGATCATCGGTTCGGGGATTGCGGGGTTGTCCGCGGCCATCGAGGCCAAAAGGACGGCCGAACGTGTCCTCGTGATTGAGAAACTGCCCGCCCCCGGCGGGAATTCCCTCATCAGCGACGGCGGCATCGGCGTTGTGGGAAGTGATCTGCAGGCGAAACACGGCATCCGGGATTCGGTCGATCTGCTTGTGGCGGATATGCAGAAAGCGGGCGAACACAAAAACGACGGGGATTTGGTGCGGATGGTCGCTGAGCACTCCAATCAGGCGTATGAATGGACGAAAAAACTCGGTGTCGGATATCTGGACCGTGTCGATTTCTTCGGCGGACACAGTGTGCCGAGGTGCCTGACACCGACAAACAGATCCGGCAGGGACATCGTCCGCGTGCTTCACGGCCATGCCGGGAAAATCGGTGTGGACATGATGTTCAACATGGAAGTCACCGACATCGTGTTTGAAGATGACCGGGCCCTGAAGGTGATCGCACATCAAAAAGGTAAGTCTCTCACCTACACAATCAAACAATCTTTGGTGATCGCCTCGGGCGGGTTCGGAAGCGATAAAGAGATGATTGAAAAATATGATACACGGTTCGCCAAACTCGACAGCACGAATCTTCCGAGTGCGAAAGGCGACATGCTGCGCATCATGGACAAACTCGGCGCACAGTTGATCGACATGGAAGAAATCCAGTGCGGCCCCTGGGCGTCGCCCGATGAAAACGGATTCGGGATCGGTCCGTTGTTCGCCGATTATATCGCTTTGCCTTACGGCATCCTCATCGATCCCGAAAAAGGCACAAGGTTCGTCAACGAACGCGCGGACAGGAAAATCGTCACGGAAGCGATGCTTGGGATGCCTTATGCGCTCGCCGTCGCCGATCGGGCCATGGTCGATGACTGCGGATGGGATCTTTCAAAATTGCTCAACAAAGGCATCGTGAGGACGTTTGATGATGTGGATGCGATCGCAGAAACTTACAAGATGGATAAAGAAACCCTGAGGGAAACGATCGATGTCTATAACAAACGGTTCAATGACAAAAAAGACGATGCTTATAAAAAAGACTTAGAAGGATTGTCGCCGCTTGAAACCCCGCCTTTTTACGTCATGAAGACGGTGCCCAAAGTCCATCACACGATGGGCGGCATCAAGATCGACACACATGCGCGCGTCATCAAAGAAGACGGCCACCATTTCAAAAACATCCGCGCGGCCGGCGAATGCGCCGGTGGCGTGCACGGCGGAAGCCGTCTCGGAAGCATGGCAATCATGGATTGCCTTGTCATGGGACGCATCGCGGGAGGAACCCTGTAATCAATCAAAGTGAAAAATAACATGGAAAAAGTCATTTCGACCATAGCAGACATGGT
>JAGYMP010000220.1 GCA_018400565.1 Bacilli bacterium
AACCTTTGATGATGACACGGTTGTCTATCCCGGTCACGGGAAGTCGGCCACACTGGCAACCATCAAAGAAAACAATCCATACCTCTGACAAGGCATATCGCCTTGTTTTTTTTATGAAAAAACATTCCGGGAGCGACAGATGTATTAAGAACATCTTAAATGTATTGAAAAGGTATTGAAATTACGAAAGATTTATGCTATAGTGATTTTGAGAATGGAGGGTTTATCATGGCATATTTGGATTTCAAATCGGAGTATGAGCGTTTTCCCAAGAAAAAAATAACCGGATACGACAATCATGCTTTCGATACACATGATGACATTATCCGGCAGATTGACACCCTAAAGGGTGTGATCGCCGTTGAGACATATCCCGGCGTCGACCTTAAACATTTGCATGATGCCGTTTTATCAAAAACGAAAGCCAAACAGGTTCATAACATCGAAAGTGCGAAGAAACCACAAAAAGAACTGGATGACATGTTGCAACTTTTTGTGACGGACGACCGCGTGTTCGGCCGCCGTTGTTATTATGAGATCGATGATTTATATGACCGTGGGCGGTTAAATGATAAAACCACTGAAATTTCAACGGGTGAGGGCATGCGCATCGTCTATGGGTTCGGCGCGTCGCTTATCCCCCATGACCATTTGATTTATATAGACATGACACGGTGGGAGATAGAAACACGGTACCGCGCGGGTATGCCAAACTGGACCGCAGAGAATCACGATGAAGACAAACTCCGCAAATTCAAACGGGGCTATTTCGTCGAATGGTTCATCGCCGATAAACTGAAGCAACGCGTTTTCGAGACCGCCGATTACATCATGGACGGAAACGATCCGGATATCTTCACGATGATCACCATGGAAGCCATGCAGGCGACGCTCGATAAACTCGTGAGCGAACCGTTTCGGCTCCAACCCTATCATGATCCGGGTGTCTGGGGCGGTCAATGGATGAAAGAAGTCTGCAATCTGCCCGAAAATGATTCCAACTATGCCTGGAGCATCGACGGCGTGCCCGAGGCGAATGCGATCCGCGTCGAATTCGGCGGAAAGGATTTCGTGTTCCCCGGCACCGATCTCGTCCGATTCCGTCCGGTGAAACTTCTGGGAGACCGGGTCCACGGCCGTTTCGGCAAGGAATTTCCGATCCGTTTTGACTTTTTGGATACCATGGAGGGACAGAACCTGTCCCTGCAGGTCCATCCGCTGACGGAATACATCCAGGACAACTTCGGGATGCATTACACCCAGGACGAATCATATTACATCATGGACGCGGCCGATGACAGCAGCGTTTATATCGGTGTCAAGGAAGACATCGATCCCGAAGCGATGATCGCCGACCTTGAAGCTGCCGAACGCGGGGAGAAACCCTTCCCGGACGAAAAATATGTGAACCGTTTCCCGGCGAAGAAACACGATCATTTTTCCCTTCCCGGCGGCACCGTGCATTGCAGCGGCAAAAACACGATGGTGCTTGAAATCAGCACGACCCCATACATTTTCACGTTCAAACTATGGGACTGGGGACGGCTCGGTCTTGACGGGAAACCAAGACCCGTGCACGTCAACCACGGCAAACATGTGATTCAGTTTCAACGTGACACATCATGGGTCAAAGAGAACCTGATCAACCCGGTTTCACGGCTATCGGACGTCGAAGAGCGAACCGGGCTGCATGAGCGAGAGTTTTTGGAAACCCGCCGCTACACCTTCGACCGGCCCGTCGAATCCGAGACGCACGGATCCGTCAATGTCTGCAATCTCGTCGAAGGCAAAGCCGCA
>JAGYMP010000221.1 GCA_018400565.1 Bacilli bacterium
AAGGCTTTCAAAACAGGAAAAGGAAAAGTCAAAATCCGTTCAAAGGTCGAAGTGAAGGAAAAGAAACTGATTGTTCACGAAATCCCTTATGAAGTCAACAAGTCCGACCTCGTAAGGAAAATCGATCTGATTCGCGACAAGAAAAAAATCGACGGCATCACGGAAGTCCGGGATGAGTCCGACCGTGAAGGCCTGCGTATCGTCATCGAATTGAAAAAAGAGATTTCATCGGATGTTGTTTTGGCATATCTTTATAAATACACGGATCTGAGTGTGAATTATAATTACAACATCGTCGCCATCGATCATAAAAGCCCCAAGCAGTTATCGCTGGTTGATGTCATCCGCAGTTATATCCAACATCAAAAGGAAGTCATAAGAAATCGTTCGAACTTTGAGCTTTACAAAGCTGAAAAACGCAAACATATCGTACTCGGTTTTTTGAAAATGGTTGATGTGCTGGACGAAGTCATCGCTTTGATCCGCAAATCGAAAGGGAAAGCCGACGCCATCACCAAACTGACGGCGGCGTTCGGGTTCAGCGATAGGCAAGCGGATGCGATTGTGTCGCTTCAACTCTACAGATTATCGACGACCGACGTGACGGAAATGAAAAAAGAATACGCACGTCTGCAAAGGGAAATCAAAGCGTTAAAACGCATCCTGAACAACGAGGACACCTTAGAGGAAGTCATCAAAGACGAATTGCGCTTTTTGGCCGAATCATTTCCCGCACCGCGCAGAACGGCGATCAAAAAAGAAATCAAAAAAGTTGAGATCGATGAGGGTGAATTGATTCAAAATGAAAATGTCATGGTTATGATGACGGTGGACGGTTACATTAAACGTTCTTCACTTAAATCATACAATATGACGACCTCCGACACCGGCATCAAAGATAATGACCATGTCCTCAAACAGGCTCTCGTCAACACCAGGGACACAATGCTGGTGTTTACAACGTTTGGGAATTACATCCATCTTCCCGTCTATAAAATCAAAGAAACCAAATGGCGTGATGTCGGCGAGTATATCGGCAATCACGCACATCTAAAAGACAATGAATCAATCATCGACTTTCTGGTCATTCCCCAATTCGATGTTGACAAACACATATTGCTGGCCACGGAAGAAGCCCAGATCAAACAAGTCGAACTCAAACAATTCCAAACCGTTCGTCTCGGTAAGACATACAACTGCATGCGGGCGAGCGCTGTCAACAAACTCGTGAGTGTCGATTTGAAGGAAAGATTCGACACCGGTGTTGTGGTTGTGTCCAGGAATGGGTATGTTGTGCGTTATGACATTTCCGAAATCCCCACACAGGGTCTGGGCGCCAAAGGCGTGAAGGGCATGAATTTACGCGATGATGTGTTAATCGGCGCGAAATATGTTTCTCCCGTCATCAACAAAGACGAGGTTCTCATGCTCACCAATCGCGGAGCATTGAAACGTGAATATACCCGGGAGATCGAAGAAAGCCACCGTCCCGCCAAAGGGAAACGCTATTTGAAACGTGTGAAAACCAATCCCTATGCTTTCGTTGATATCGCATCGACCAACGTCTTCCGTCTTAAAGACCGCATCACAATCCGCATCTTGAACGATAATGAA
>JAGYMP010000222.1 GCA_018400565.1 Bacilli bacterium
TTCATGGATGGGTGCGGTGGAGGATGCGATTCCCGTTCTTGATAAGTTGACACGCAACCCCAAGGAAAACCTCAAACGGAGTCAGTCCATCGTGCCGATCGAACGTGCCAAACGCATTGACAAAGACACGATCAGACACCTTTCCGCAAACACGCAATTCATCAAGAACATTGACAAAGACGGCAATGTGATGCCAAGCAAGGTCCTGACCTCCTACACGGATTCCGATCTTGCGACCTACGAGAACCGTTTTTTGCGGTCTCTGGTCGACAAACTCCATATCTTTGTCAAGAAGCGCTACGATCTGATGCTTAAGAACCTGCACACCGAATACAGCAACCGTCTTGAGATATCCTCCACCGTGCCGTGGAAAGAGGCCACCATCGACTATGACATCAAGCTGAACATCCATCAGACGATGCCCGAGGATGAGATGGACAAACGAAACCAAGTCCTGTTTGATCGCATGAAAGACATGGTCAAATCAGTCCGACAATACAAAATGTCTGATTTCATGACGGAAATGAAAGAATTTCCGCCGGTGCGCCCGCCGATCATGAAAACGAATCTGATTGCGAAAAACACGGATTTCCAGACCTGTTACCGATTATGGACGACGCTCGACAAAGCTGACCGTGTGGGTTATGACGTGGACCGCTTTGAACGAAACATCGATTTCAAGGAAGAATACCTGGATGAAATCGAAAATGCGATGATGGTCCTTTATGCGACAATCGCAAACAGACAGGAAGACGAATTTTTGCTGAGTGTGACGAATCCGTATGAATATCACCGCAAAAACCATCCGGAGATTTACAAGATGAGTGATGAACACATCCATCTCGAACCGGGTTATTACAAATTTGAGAACAATGAACTCAACCAATATTATCTCGAACAGATCCGCAAGGTCAATTATGGACGTTTCAAAAAATTAGCCGAGGCCGACATACCCTTTGAAGATTCGGTGGATATCATTTTCGGTCAGATGGCAGACATCACAAATGCCGCTTACGAAGATGAACTCGAGGATGTTTTTCAAACCGGGGACGATGATGATTTGGACGAACAAATCGAAAAAGTCCAAGAAAAACTGGATCTGTACAGACGAATCGAAAAGAAAAAACGGGAGGATCTGAAGAAATTCCTCCGCGGCAAATCAGCCGCGCTCAATCAGCTTCGGTTGTTGAAAGATAAGAAACGTGAAATGAAAGAACAGGAAAAAGCGGAAGAAGAAATCAAGGAAAAAGAAAGACAAAAGAAGCGCATGCAACGATTGGAAGAAGAGAAGAAACAGGAAATACACAAAAAGAAAAAAATCGCCTGGGCGAAAAAAGTATTGCGCGAGGCAAAAGAACGCAGAGAAAACGAACGTCAGTGAGACGGGGGTGGGATGATGGCAAGAAAACGATTGATGCTGTCGATCGTCGCTTTGGCGGCATCGGCCTTATTGTTCGTGTTTGCCACATTCGCCTGGTGGCAGGTTTCCGATATTGTCAACGTTGAGGGCGGTGTCGTCAATGTCGGTGACATCGATGTCTCGACAACGCTATATGAGTCCGATGACTATGTCGTTTTCACGGAAACCGATGAAATCGCGTTTCACACCGTGCCCGGGGCGACCACTTATTACAAACTCTCCGTCACGAACAACAGCAATGTCACCGTTGACATCAAAACGGCTTTGTCCGGATTTTTGGACGGATATCCCGCCGGCGCATCATCGACGGAAAATTATGCCGCAGGGCAGTCATTGCTTGATGTGACGTATATTGACATCACCAATTCCCTGACAAGTGAGAACATCAATTACACATTGATGCGGAATTTATTGCCTTCCGGCGTCGATCCCGCACAAGCAAGCATCACGTTGATTTCGTCCATCCCCCTGCCCGCAGGGGAGACCGTCGATATCTTTTTCAGTTTCACCATCGGCGGCGAATTGGCAGGCAATGATTATCAAAATTTACGGCTTGACATCGTGTCCTTAGATGTCCAGGCCGCGGTGTAGGCGGTGATGATGTGATAAAAAAACGCAGACTCTCCGCATCTTTGTTGCTGTTGGTGATTGCATTTTTGTTGGCCGCATCCGCTACGTATGCCTGGGTGGCATTGCATTTCACGGCAAATGAGGATGGTTATTTCGAATCCGGTGAGATTGCCTATGGTTATGAGGGCGCGTTTATTCCGTCCGATGAGGTTTTCGTGCCTTCTGAGAATTTGTTGAGGCAAACGATACGGGTCAATAACCAATCATCAATTGAAACCAATCTGCGGATGAAAATAAGTTATACACGAATTTATGTTGATGTATCAGAACAGGTAATTACCGAAACTGTGGTTTATAAAGATCTCTCATCTGATCCGATCGATCCCGTGAATGACGATCACATCAACATCAACTTCGCGACCGCTGTCAACAGGGTCGGGGATTATTACCTTGTCAACAATGCTTTTTCGCCGAATTCCGGACTGCAATCACTGATCCTGTCCATAGCGTATGACGGCGATTATGTCAACAACCAATATGCTTCACAAATCATCCAACTCAGTATCGTGATCGATGTCAGACAATCGGATGAGGTGACATGGTCCGAACTCATGACCATCGATTTTGAGACCGGTTATCCCGCGTAGGAGGCAGTCATGTCAAAGACAAAAGAATGTTGCCATAAGACGTTATCGGTACTCTCCTATCTTTTTTTGGGGTTGGCCGTGGCGCTCGTGTTTTCCTTGGTGATTTCGTTTGCCAACAACAAAACCCCCACGATCTTCGGTATCGGCATGTTCGTCGTGCTCACGCCGTCGATGGAAGAGACGATCATGGAAGGCGACATGATTTTCATGGACACCACGTATGACACGCTGGAAGAAGACGACATCATCGCCTTTGAACGGCCGGATAAACCCGATATCGTGATCACCCACCGCATCACCAACATCGAAGAAACAAGTGACGGTCTTGCCATCACGACCAGAGGGGACAACAATGATACGTCGTTGTCATTTGAAATCGGTTTTTCCGACGACAGGGTCATCGGCAAGTATATCGGCAAATCATCTTTTTTGGGTTTTTTATACACGTTTTTGTTCCAAAACCGGTTTGGTCTGATTTTTGGCGCATTGGTGCTTGTCTTCATCATTTTGATGGTTTTTGAGATTCATCATCTCATTGGTCTCATGCAAGAAAAAAACGATCTGAAACGGGAAGAGGAAAAAGAAAAATTAGTCAAAGAAGCTTACGAAAGGCTGAAACAAAAGGAAGAAAACCAAACCGAAAACGATTAAACGGCGTTTTCGGTTTTTTGATTGTGAAATTTAGGACGATTTTTGTTATAATGGTTTGGGAAGAGAAGTGATTCATGTGACCATCGTCGTACTCGCCAGCGGTTCGAAAGGAAATGCCACTTATATTGAAATCGGCGGCAAAAAAATTTTGGTCGATGCCGGCATCTCATACCGACAACTTAATCTTCGTCTAGCAAAGAAAACAAAAAACCTTGACAATCTCGATTATGTGTTTTTGACACATGAACACAGCGACCACGTGAGAGCGTTGCCGATGGTGCTCAAACATCACCGAAACGTCAAAATGATCATGACCAAAGGAACATATCAGGGGTTGCCGAAGGTTGTCCATACCCGCTTGGGCGAAGATAATATCATCTTGGTTGATTTTTCCATGCCGATGCTTTTTGATACGTTTACCGCGGAAGCTTTCATGATCCATCATGATGCGATTGAACCATGCGGGTACCGGTTCACGGAAAAAGACAAAAGTCTTGTTTATCTCACGGATTCCGGTTATTATCCGGACAAAGAAATCGAGCGGATCAAAAATGCGAATGCCTACATCATCGAGGCCAATCATGATCCCGATCTCCTGCTTGACTCCGAGAGACCCTGGATGTTGAAAAGACGCATTTTGGATGACCAGGGGCATCTGTCCAACGAGGACAGCGCATATTTGCTGTCACGTTTGATCGGTAAGAAGACGAAATACATCATCCTGGCCCATCTGTCAGAAGAATGCAACACTGAATCCGCGGCACTGAGAGCCTATGAAGACGTATTCGGGAAAACAGGCCTCGACATCACTGAATTTGTGTTGTCATGTGCCCGACAACATATTGAAAGCGAGGAAATCATCTTATGAACCAAGAACATGAAAGAATCATCAAAGACGTCATGTCGGAGAAGTTTGATGTCACCAAACATAACATTCAGATCATCAAACGTCTTGAGGGCGGCATGTCCAACAGCAACTACGTCGTCAAAATCGGTGACAATCATTTCGTTTTCCGCATCCCCGGCAACAACGCCGAGTATTTCGTCTCACGGGAGATCGAGGAAGAAACATTGGCGCTTGCGAGCAAAGTCGGCATTGACGGCGATCTCACGATTGAGATGGACAAAGAGACGGGATACAAGATCAGCGAATATGTGGAAGGGACACCGCTTTTCAAACTAGATCCGTCCGTTTATTACGAAAAAGCTTCCGAGATCTTGCACAAGCTGCATGATGCCAAACTCCATGCTTCGAATGATTACAACCCCTTCGGACGGCTTAAGACATACCAGGGGTATGTTGAGGAAAAAGGTCTCAGTCATGACGAGAGTTATTTTGAGATCAAAGATAAGCTTTTAAAGAAAAAAGACTGGCTCATGTCCTTTGAACGCATCTTTTGCCACGGCGACGCACAACCTTCCAATTTCATCGCCACCGACGACGGTAAACTTTTATTGGTTGATTGGGAATTCGGCGGAAACAACGATCCGCTCTATGACCTTGCCTGCTATGGAAACAACGATTTCAAGTGCGCCGAAGGCATCCTGCCCGTTTATCTGGGAAGAAAACCGAATCCGGATGAATGGAGACGCCTTTATCTGTGGCGAACATTTCAGTGCCTGCAGTGGCATAATGTCGCCATGTTCAAAGAAGCGACAGGCTTAAGCGAGGAGCTCGGTCTTGATTTCAAGGCGATCGCCGATCAATACATCGCCAAAGCAAACACGATGTATGAAAAAGCCGGAAAACACAAGGAAGCAAACTGACTTAAGATTGTCAAACGCATTGATATGCGGTATAATAAAGTAGTATTGATAGATAGGAAACTATATAGGAGGTCATTTCATGTCGAAAAAGAAAGAATACCAGTCAATGGATGGTAATCAGGCGGCGGCATATTGCTCATATCCGTTTACTGAAGTCGCCGGGATTTACCCGATCACGCCTTCAAGTCCGATTCCCGAACACATCGATAACTGGGCCGCACAGGGAAAGAAAAACCTGTTCGGCATGCCCGTAAAAGTCGTTGAGATGCAATCCGAGGCAGGTGCCGCGGGAACCGTCCACGGCTCACTCACCAACGGTGCACTCACGACAACATTCACTGCATCACAGGGATTATTGTTAAAAGTCCCCAACATGTACAAAATCGCCGGTGAACTTCTCCCCGGTGTCATTCACGTTGCCGCAAGGAGCATTGCGGCCCACGCATTGTCCATTTTCGGTGACCATCAGGATGTCATGGCCACGCGTCCGACCGGGTTCGCGATCTTAGCATCCGGCTCGGTTCAGGAAACCATGGATTTAGGCGGCATCGCACACCTGGCGGCCATCAAATCATCCATTCCTTTCCTGCATTTCTTTGACGGCTTCCGCACCTCACATGAGGTCGATAAAGTCGAAGTCATGGACTATGATGTCTACGATCGTCTTTTGGACCGCGAAGCCATCAAGAAATTCCGTGCCCGTGCCATGAATTCGGAACGTCCGAACACACGCGGCACCGCACAAAACGATGACGTGTATTTCCAGGCGAAGGAAGTCCAGGAGAAATATTACCGTCCCATCCCGGACATCGTGGCGGATTACATGGACGAAATTTCCAAAGAAACCGGTCGCGATTACCAACCGTTCACCTATTACGGACCCGACGATGCCACCGATGTGATCGTGGCGATGGGATCCGTGACCCAAACGATCCGCGACGTCGTCGATTACAAGACTTCGCAGGATGAAAAAGTCGGGGTTGTGAGCGTTCATCTCTACAGACCGTTCTCTGAGGAATATTTCTTCAAAGCCATCCCGGACACGGTCGAAAGGATCGCCGTGCTCGACCGCACGAAAGAACCCGGAAGTGCCGGCGAACCGCTTTACCTTGATGTGAAATCACTTTATTACGGCAAAGAAAATGCCCCGAAGATCGTCGGCGGACGTTATGGGCTTTCCAGCAAAGACACAACCCCCGCACAGATCTTCGCTGTTTACAAAAATTTACGGGGTGAACTGAAGGATCGTTTCACGATCGGCATCGAAGACGATGTGCTCGGTTCCTCGCTTCCCGTTGAGGAAACCCCTGATGTGGGCGATGAAAAAATCACCGAAATTCTCTTCTTCGGCATCGGCGGCGACGGAACGGTCGGCGCGGTCAAGAACATTTCCAAAATCATCGGTGACACCACGGATCTTTACGGACAGACTTATGCGTCCTATGATTCAAAGAAAGCCGGCGGTGTGACGAGAATCCATCTCCGCTTCAATGAAAACCCGATTCGTTCGACGTATCTCGTCAACCATCCGCATTATATTTCCTGCACGCGTGAGAATTACACCCACCGTTTCGATCTCCTGAAGGGGATCCGTCCCGGGGGCACGTTCCTTCTCAACACGTCGCGTGACAAAGACGAAATCATCGAGTTCCTGCCCAATGACGTCAAACGCATCATGGCTCAGAAAGATGTCAACTTCTATATCATTCCCGCATACGATCTCGCCAAGGAAATCGGCGAATCGAAACTGGTCTCGACGATCATGCAGGCGGCATTCTTTAAACTGAACCCGCAGATCATGAATTTTGACAAGGCTCAGGACGCCATGAAGAAAGCTGCGAAGAAATCCTTCTCCAGCAAAGGCGAAAAAATCGTCAAGATGAACTATGAAGCCGTCGACAAAGGCGCCGACGGACTCATCAAGGTTGACATCGATCCCGGATGGAAGAAATTGGATGACGAGGCCCAAGAGAAAGAAGACCGTCCGGACTTCGTGAAAAACATTGCGGATCCCGTCAATGCCATCAACGGCTATGAATTGCCGGTCTCGGCATTCGAGGATTACGCCGACGGCACGATTCCCAACAGCACGGCCGCATACGAAAAACGCGGCGTGGCCGAAGTGGTTTCCGAATGGATTTCCGATAACTGCATCCAATGCAACATGTGTTCCTATGCATGTCCGCATGCGGTCATCCGTCCGGTATTGGCGACCGAAGACGAAGCCAAGGACGCACCGGAAGGGACCGAATGGAAGGATGCCAGAGGCAAAGGTCTCGACGGACTCAAATACCGCATCCAGATCTCTGTGCTTGATTGCACGGGCTGCGGTGTCTGTGTCGATGTCTGCCCGGCTCCCGAAAAGGCGCTCAAGATGACGCCGATTGCCGAAAGAATCGATGCTGATGAGCACAAACGTCACGAATATATGACAGACAATGTCACAAACAAAGGCAACCTCCTTGACAAGACATCCTACAAGAACGTTCAATTCCAGCAACCGCTGTTTGAATTTTCGGGTGCTTGCCCGGGTTGCGGTGAAACTCCATACATCAAATTTGCCACACAGTTATTCGGCGACCGCATGATCATTGCGAACGCCACCGGTTGTTCGTCCATTTACGGCGGGTCGTTCCCCTCCTCACCGTACACGAAAGACAAAGCCAGCGGACGCGGACCCGCATGGGCCAACTCCCTGTTCGAGGACAACGCCGAATTCGGTTTCGGCATGGCGATCGCCCAACGGACGCTTCGCAACCGTATCGAAAACGTGATTGAGACACAAAGTGACGATTTTGAAAGCGATGAACTGAAAGATCTGTTGAACGAGTGGGTCGAAAACCGCGAAGACGGCGAAAAAACACTCGAACTCTCAGAAAAGATCGTTCCGTTGCTTGAAAAAGAAGAATCGGACGCCGCCAAGGAAATCCTTGACCTTCAGGATCAATTGGTCAAACAATCCACATGGATCATCGGTGGCGACGGATGGGCCTACGACATCGGTTACGGCGGATTGGATCATGTCATCGCCAACAACGAAGACGTGAACGTTCTCGTGCTCGACACGCAGGTTTATTCGAACACCGGCGGACAATCATCGAAAGCCGCCGCGAGAGGTTCGATCGCGAAATTCACCGCGGCCGGAAAAACGACCGCGAAAAAAGATTTGGGCGCCCTTGCGATGACCTATGAGAATGCTTATGTCGCACAGATCTCCCACGGCGCGAATCCCACCCAGCTTCTCAAAGCCATGAAAGAAGCCGAGGAATATCCCGGACCTTCAATCATTCTGGCCTACTCACCCTGTATCGCCCATGGCATCAGCGGTGGCATGACCAATTCCAACGCAGAAGCCAAGATGGCCACAAAATGCGGCCACTGGCCCCTCTTCAGATATGATCCGCGTTTGATCGATGAAGGCAAGAACCCCTTCCAACTCGATACGAAGAAACCGGAATGGGATAAATACGAAGACTTCCTGTTGAACGAAAACAGATACCGTCAACTGAAGAACAAGTATCCCGACGAAGCGGACAAATTGCTCGAAGCCAACATGAAAGACGCCAAACGGCGCTATCAGATGTATGAGCGTTATGCTGCAATGGATTATTCCAACGCCAACGAATAAACACATTGAACATGCATCAGGCCGTCCGGACATACCGGACGGCCTTTTTTATTGGGATTGTGATAAAAACAACACATAAAAAATGTTTTAAAAAAGCGGGATTTGTTATATAATAAAGAATAGTCAATATTGACAATACACACGATGAGGAGCGTATGAACATATGAAGCTTTTTTTGAAAAAAGGAATGACGTTGACCTTGGGGGTCTTTTTGCTGTTTGCAATCATCGCCTGCGGTGAAGAAACCACAACGACCGAAAATGAATCCGGGGACATCCCGCCCGTCCCCGCGTTGAGTGAACCTGACGGCGTCTTTTATGAAACCGATGATTATCAGGTCTCATACGGGGAGATTTATGATGAGTTCAAGACACAAAACGGTCTGAGCGAATTGCTTGCCATGGTCGATGGCGAACTTCTGGTTGATTATTTTGATGATATCACGGAAGACATGATGAACGACAAACGCAACAAACTCATGTTCAACACGACCGATCCCGACAAACTTGCCGAGTTCACCGACGACGAACGCGCCGATGCCTTGGAGGCCTATGAGAACACGCTTTATCTAAAAGGCTATTCCGGCGATTCGGAGGATGATTATCTCCGCTTGCTCATCGCCAGGGACTTGTATGCG
>JAGYMP010000223.1 GCA_018400565.1 Bacilli bacterium
CCGGACGAAAACAAACGGCAAACCCGTCAAAAGCAAACAAAGTTCAATCACCTGGACGATCATCAAAAAAGAATTCAGAAAATTCATCAGTGTTCCCATTTATGCTATCAATGCCGGTTTCGGCTTGTTGCTTATGGTTGTGATGGGTATCGGCAGTTTCTTTTTCAAAGATGATCTTACGGCTTTGCTTTCTGGGTTTTCATCCATTGATTTCCAATTTGAGATTTTGATTTTATTGGTCTTGGCTTTTTGTCTTATCATGCTTTACACACCGGCGATCTCTTTATCTCTCGAAGGGAAAAATTTCTGGATCATCAAATCTCTGCCTTTGCCGCCTTTGACAATCATGAATGCGAAAATGTTGTTTAATATCGTGTTGGGATTGCCGGTAGCGCTCTTCAGCCTGACCTTGCTTTGCATAAACTTTGAGATTGGTGTGCTGGGATTTGTTGCCATGGCTGGCTACTTAGCCGGTCTATCCTTTGCAACATCCGTCATGGGATCGATCACCAATCTTTATTTTCCGAAAATCCATTATGTCAATGAAACAGAAGTCGTCAAACAGTCGGTCGGGGGACTGATCGGTATCTTCTGCGGATTTGGCTTGCTTGCGATTAACGGCGTGATTTTTTATCAACTCATAAATCATGTGTCATGGGAAGTCAATCTACTTGTGAATGCCCTGACGCTTTTTGTCTTGTTTTCAGCCGGCTATTTTTGGCTACAGCGGGTTGTGGACAGACAATTTCAGAAAATTTCGTGATTCAAGCGAATGGTAGGTAGCATGATTTGTCTTTTTGCCCCAGAGATGGTATAATTATTGATGTCAAAAATCCAATATCTTAACACAAAGGAAGGTATAAGTATGGCAAAGAAATATGTTTATTTGTTTGAAGAAGGCAGTGCAGAAATGCGCGATCTTCTTGGAGGAAAAGGCGCCAATTTATCCGAAATGACGAATTTGGGACTTCCAGTCCCCCCTGGATTCGTTGTTTCCACGGAAGCATGCAACCAATTTTTTGAAGACGACCGTAAGATCAACGATAAAATCATCGATCAGATCAACACGGCCCTTAAACAAACGGAAAAAATCGCCGGCAAAAAATTTGGTGACAATGAAAATCCGTTTTTGGTTTCGGTCCGTTCAGGCGCACGAGTTTCCATGCCTGGCATGATGGATACGATTTTGAATCTCGGACTCAACGACGATGCGGTTGAAGGACTCGCAAAGCAGACAGATAACCCCCGTTTTGCTTATGATTCTTACCGACGTTTCATCCAGATGTTCTCCGATGTCGTCATGGGTATTGCAAAGGATCACTTTGAAAAATTGCTTGATGCGAAGAAGAAAGAGAAAAATGCCGAACTTGACACCGATCTTGACGCTGATGACATGAAAGAACTCGTGGAATCCTACAAGGAGAAATACAAGGAAATCAAGGGCGAACCATTCCCTCAGGATCCCAAAGAACAGTTAATCGAATCGGTCGAGGCTGTGTTTGATTCATGGGACAACCCGCGTGCGATTTCATATCGCCGCATCAACAACATCGCGCATTCATGGGGAACGGCTGTCAACGTCCAAGCCATGGTTTTTGGTAACATGGGCGAAAACTCCGGCACCGGTGTAGCATTCACACGCAATCCCTCAACAGGCGAAAATAAATTTTACGGTGAATATCTGTTCAATGCCCAGGGTGAAGACGTTGTTGCCGGTATTCGCACACCCAAACCGATCTCACAATTGAAAGATGACAATCCTGAAGTTTTTGAACAGTTCCAGAAGATCTCACAAAAACTTGAAAAACATTATAAGAACATGCAGGACCTTGAATTTACCATTGAACGCGGCAAACTCTATATATTACAGACGCGGAACGGAAAACGCACCGCCCAGGCTGCGCTTAAGATTGCCATCGACATGGTCAAAGAAGGCTTGCTCACGGAAAAAGAAGCGCTTCTTAACGTCGAGCCCAAACAACTCGATGCTTTGTTGCATCCGCAATTCGATCCGGAAGCACTTGAAGACGCCAAACCGATTGCCTCCGGTCTCAACGCGTCACCCGGTGCCGCAACCGGTCGTGTGGCCTTCACCGCAGAACGTGCATCTGAAATGGCTGAAGACGGTGAACCCGTCATCCTGGTCCGCAAGGAAACATCACCTGAAGACATCGAAGGTATGGATGTCGCATCCGGTATTTTAACAAGCCGCGGAGGTATGACCTCACACGCTGCAGTTGTCGCACGCGGCATGGGCCGTTGTTG
>JAGYMP010000224.1 GCA_018400565.1 Bacilli bacterium
AATCAAAATCGATGAGATCCTCTTCCGATATCTCATCATCCTCAAGCTCGTCCATATCAATTTGGTCCTTGTTGCCTTCGCCCTTTTTCTCGTCTTTAAGTTCAGACATCTTAATGTATTCTTCCGGTGTCATGCCTTCGCTGTCCAACAATTCGAGAAGGGCCTTGTAAAAGGGTGAATCCTCACTGACATATTGTTTGATGTCATCCAGACTCAAAAAACCTTGTTCTTTTCCCTTTTTCAATAATGCTTGGATTATTTTTTCTTTTTCCATGGGACATCCTTTCTCATCTGATCCAATTTCGATCTCAATTTCGTTTTTTCCATCATTAATTCCATGTAAGCTTTATTCAATGTGTTTTTTTCCATGTTTTTCATTTTACTCTCGACATTCCGGAGTTCTTTTCGAATTTTCCCTACCATCAAAGTAAAAAGACATTGTTCGAGATCTTCATCATTATATGAACTTCCGTCAGGTGTGAGCAGATCTCTGACTTTTTCCGCCTTCTCACCGCTGAATTGATGCGCGATTGTCTCGGGGGCCAATGAGCGTCCGAACCGGCTTTCGTCTTCCAGAACATAATGGATCTCACGGTTCAACACATCATTGAAACAGATGGCGCTGATGTCTTGGTCGATCCTCTTTCTGTAATGTGAATCAAGACAATAATATTGTAAGACCCGGACTTCCGCCCGCCATCCCGCTTTGGGCACGGGCATGTCAATGATTTTCCGTTTGCGTTCGACCTGACGTTTCCTCACTTGGTGCAAAAGACAGAAATCATCATAATCCTGACGGATGTATTTTTCTTCAATTGCCAAGTCATCCGCCATCTTTCTGAGAAAAAGATCGGCCATGACTTGGGAGCGATGTTTGATCAGTGTTTTAAACAGCTGTTCCTTGAAGCGTTCGACCGCGGATGGCTTGGACAAATCAAGCCCCCTTTTCAGGTAAGCATACTCAAACTCCGCTTCATCCATGGTGCCTTCATCGATAAGTTCGACGAAGGCTTCCGGAGATTCTTCCTCAATGAAATCATCGGGATCGTATCCGTCCGGCAACCAAGCGACACTCACATCCATGCCTTCTTCACGCAGAAGAGGGGAAATTTTCCGCATGGCTTCGATACCGGCGCTGTCACCGTCATAACATAATATGACATGTTGGGTGTTCTTCTTCAACAAAGAGGCTTGGCGTCTCGTCAGGGATGTTCCCATCGGACAGACGACTTCCTCGATACCCGCTTTATGGATTTTGATGACATCCATGAACCCTTCTGCCAGCACAACCCTTTTATTACGCTTGATCTGGGGGACGGCGCGGTGAAGATTATAAAGAAGTTCATTCTTCTTGAACAAAGCGGTTTCCGGTGAATTCACGTACTTCGCGTCTTGATTCTTATCCAACGTCCTGCCGCTGAAACCAAGTGTCTTGCCGTATGCGTTTTTAATCGGAAACATCACACGGTTACGGAACAAATCGTAATATCCGTCTGATGATTTTCGCTTTTTGATTAAGCCCAAATCGAGAAGATCGATCGGTTCAAATGTCGCAGAAAGTTTATCATGAAGGGCCGTGAATTCGTCGGTGGCATAACCGAGATTAAA
>JAGYMP010000225.1 GCA_018400565.1 Bacilli bacterium
CGGGTTTGCGATAATGCTCATCCAACAAGCGGATTTCGGCATCACCGTTCAGAAACTGGATTTTCTTCTTGGCATCCGCCTTGATGTAAATCATGTTTCTGAGTTCAACAACCTGAATGCCCGGTTTATCTGTTTCACCGTCTTCCGTGTAATACTCCACGTGTAACGGATCTTCACCGGATTCTTTATTGAGGTCCTTCAAATAGATATTGCGTTCATCGATGTGATCGAGTGTCCGGTTGCCTTCGTTCTCATATTGGTTGACGACAACGCCGTCTTCCAGCTCAATCACACGGTCGGCATAAAAATCGACCATGTCCTTCTCATGGCTGACAAGGATCACGAGGCATGATTGCGATATTTTTTTGATGATGCCCATGACTTCAAACGTATTGTTGACATCCAGATTACCGGTCGGCTCATCCGCCAGGATCACTTTGGGATTCTTGGCGATGGCACGGGCGATGGCCACACGCTGTTGCTGGCCGCCCGATAATGCCATGACATTGCGTTTGCGGTAATTGTACATCCCGACGGAATCAAGGACGTAATCAATGCGTTCATCAATTTCATCCTTGTCATAAATACCCGCCATGTTGAGGTTGACCTCGATGTTCTCATAAACCGTCTTGTCTTCGATCAAATTGTAGTTTTGGAAGATATAGCCGATTTTGCGGTTGCGGAGATCATCGACCTTCCCCGGCTTGTAGGATGTGATGACCTCGCCGTCAAAATCAATCTCTCCCGCATCAAAGGAATCCAGTCCGCCAATGACATTGAGCAACGTTGTTTTACCGCAACCGGACGGCCCGGTGATCGCAACCAATCCGTTTTCGGGAAACTCAAGCGATGTGTCATTGATGACATGAATCTCGTTTTCGCCGCCTTTATTATAGTATTTCTCCAGATGGGATAAACGAATCATCGGAGCTCACCTTCCGTTCTGATGGTCTTGCTGACGGAACTTCTGAAAATCCGCTTGCAATATTTCGATGAAACCACAAGCGACATCAACACCAACAGACCGAGGAAGATGATGTAATCAAACCAACTGTATGTTCTGATGGGATAGAAAATGCTGTTTGTGGTGGCACTCTGTCCGACAGACAGGGCAACGGAAAGGAAAATCACATAAGCGATGACCGTCACATACAGATTCTCGATGTAGATAAACCGCCGGATGATCCCCTGGTTCGCACCGATGGTCCGAAAAATCGCATAATCGTGAAGTTTCGTGTTGATGATCGCCCTGAAGATCAAATATGTGAGCAAGGTCGAACCGAGCATGGTCACGAAAATTAGCATCACCATGCCGATTGACTGCAACAGCAACACCAATGCGGAGAATTGCGATTCGGTTTGGCTCGCATAGGGATAAACCGCTTTGTACGTTCCGGTGAACACGGTTCCCCCGATGTTTTCGATATCCTTCTGCAATCCCTTGATGCCGTAATCCGTGCCCGTCAAAACACTGATTTGATACACATCGTCGAATGCGAACCTCTCATACGTGTTTTCATTCATGTATATGCCATAATCATCATCATTGTCCGTAAAAGCGAGTGTGATGTCATCCAACGTCAGATCGCGGTAATAGTCACTTATTTTAAGGGTTCCTTGAACGGTCAGATCCTCATCCGGACCGGCAAAACTTTTCGGATAAGCAATCGTGCCGTCGGGCAGGGATTCATCAATTTTAAAAGGCATGTTCGCCATTCGGTTTTCAAACATCTCCAAGTATGTTTCATCATCGGGTATGAATTGCGAGCGATTCGTGTAACGCGTATAAAAATAACGGTGCAGGGACTCAAACGCGGCATTGCCGACCAAAAAATAATTGCGGCCGCTTCTCATATGGATTTCCGAGGATTCGACCACCCCGCTCACGGTGACGGTCTGCAGGGGATAGAGTGAATCTTCGGACCTCATCGCCCGAAAAAGATTTGACTCAAAGGTCACGCCCACATAGTCATCGGCCGAATCGATGTTGTAAGACGGCATGGCAACGATGATTTCGCTGTCGTTTTCGGGCATCGAACCCGCGGCCAATATATCCTCATCGATGAGATCTAGCGGCAAAAAGTATCCGTTCATATACATGCCATAACGACCGTCACCTGAAGATTCATTGACATAGCTGGCATTGTAATCCAGGACATAATCATGTTTGACCACGGATTTCACCGGGTCGAGGTCATCGATCGCCGCGAAATCACTGTCCGTGAACGGGGATTGATCGGTTTTCCTCACAACCAGACGGCTGATGGAGTTGTTCTGAAAATACATGTTATAGTTGTAATCGCTCATCTCCGAAGAAAGATTGAAGGCACCGTAAGCCAACGCCACGAAAAACGAGAAAAATGAGAAGACCAGAATCATCAACAAGGTCTTTTTCGGGACGGCAAGAAGGTTCCGTCCCGCCATTTTGATGTTCTCCAACCACGACAAGCGGGTGCTTTCTTCGCTGATATCGGGAAGCTCGGTCTTATCGACTTTCTTCATGTCGCTGTCTTCAACGACCTCACCGTCAAAAAGGCGGATCTTACGTGTCGCGAAATCCTTGACCTGGTTATAGTCATGCGTGACCATGATCACAAGTTTATCCTCGGCGATCTCTGCCAGCAACTCGATGACTTCCCGCGCTGATTTCGAATCGAGATTCCCCGTCGGCTCATCGGCTGCGATGATCGGGCAGTCTTTCGCAAGGGCCCTGGCGATGACGACCCGTTGTTTCTGTCCGCCGGAGAGTTTCGTCGATTTATGGTGGATGAAATCCTCCAAGCCGACGCGTCTGATGATTTCCATCGCCCGGTCACGGATTTTATCTTTCGGATAATTCGATAAAATGAGCGGCGCTTCAACGTTTTGTAAAACGGTATAGGAATCAATCAGGTTGTAATTCTGAAACACGAACGCAACATATTTTTTGCGAAAATTTTCCATGTCGTCTATGGAAAAATACGATGTTTCCTCACCGTTGACATACATCTCTCCGTCTTCATAGGTATCCATGCCCGTGATGACGTTGAGAAGCGTCGTTTTCCCCGAACCGGATTCGCCGACGATCGCGACGAATTCGTTGGCGTATAATTCAAGGTTGATTTTCCTTAACCCCAACGCGACGACGTTGTTGCTGTTGTAATATTTGGAGACATTTACCATTTTGATCATATTTTCCACCTCATGTCGTTATCATTATATCACAAGCAAATGTCAATTGTGTGACAAATATGGCCGCTTCATAAAAAAAACATCCGGAAACGCATGCCGGATGTTCTCGTGGTTTATAGAAGTTCGATTTCGGAAAAATCCATCTCTATCGGGGTTTTCCTTCCGAACATGTCAACCAAAACCTTGACCTGTCCTTTTTCGTTGTCGATTGAATCGATGACACCGACCTGACCCGCAAAAGCA
>JAGYMP010000226.1 GCA_018400565.1 Bacilli bacterium
CATCGGCGATTTCAACGCATACAAATATTATGACGGGACGGACTGGTCGGATTCGATCAATGACAGCGCACCGCTCATCGAAGGCGTGTCACCGGAATTATCCGTGACGCGGATGCCGTTTGGCAGGCATGAGGGGAAATACGCCCTTTATGCCATGGAGAACACGACCAGCGGACGCATCGTGCGTTCACTCGCGGATTCACCCGTGGGTCCCTTCAGTGATTATGAATTGCTTTATAAAACGAACGAGGGAAATGAGTTGCGCGGCGCATTCACATACAACGCCAAACTCCATCCCGCCCTGTCGACCGAAGAGGGGCTGATCGTATCGTACAACGTGAACACCCATATCAATTCGGCGTTAGTCGATGCCGATATATACTATCCGAGATTTTTGATCATCACGGAAACCAACGATCCAGAATGAGGGGAAGGTAACCATGGATGCAGGAACGATCATCAAAACGTTCGAAGTGAAACAAGGCAGCAACGAGTTGAATCTCGACGGCATTTATCCGGTTGAAACGCTTAAAGGTGTAAAAACCAAGCATATCCGCTATTATGTTGACGCGATCGAAACGACAAAGGAAGGAAAACCTTCTTATGCGAACCGGATCCTTGTTGAGTGCAGGGAAGCAGGCAGCCTTGATGTTGTGCTCGGCGAAGGATATCTCGCCTTCAAGGATGAGGAGTGGACCGCGCGGTTTCGATACCGCGACCGCTGGTGCGGCGGTGACGGGATTTATTCCTTCAATCTGACAAACGGCAACGACGCCTTCGACCAAAATAATGAATCGACACAGTTGTTCGTGTTTGGCGACACCTTGGTCGGCAGGGTCGACGAGGAGGACAAACACCGCTTTGAACCGATTGCGATGCCGAACAATTCATTCGCCTATCTTGACAAAGGCAAAAAAGATCCCCGGTTCAATGTCAACACAATCGATCACGGAACCGTCGAAGCGTTCTTTTCCATCGACGATTCCTACAACAAAAACGGCACATTGGCAAGTCATCTCATCACCTATGATGCGTCCTCCCGTCTTCAGGGATGGCTGTCGGGGTATGACCGTGACAGGCCGGCCGTGATGTTTGATTTACACGAAAAAAAACATGTGACACATCTTTCCATCAGCAATTATATGTATGAAGGTCAGCCCGAAACCGCCGTGCGCGGCATCAGAAAGTTCACATGCAGGGTGTCGGACGACAAACAAAGGTGGGATGATCTCGGCACGTTCGAACTGAACAAAGCAAAGACGATCGGCGACAAAGAGACATTTGATGTCAACCGATCGTTCAGGTATCTCGAGATCAGGCCGCTGTCTTTTAAGAACGAAGGCAATTATGATGAGACCGGCGAAGGGCTGTTCGGTCTCAACAAGGTCCGTTTTTACGATCAAGACAGGCAGTATCTCGATGTATGGGCCGAAGCGGACTCCACATTGCTCACAAGTTCGGCCGATCGCTGGATCTGGCTTCAGGACGGTGTCGTCACCGATGATTCACTGACGTTTTTCCCGTTTGTGGTCGAACAGGATCTGACCCAGCCCGAAGGTTTGCAGTTCAAGGTTTCCGGCATCAACGCGATCACGGTGCCGATTGAGGATGGGCGGATCTTTCCAAAGCAAGCTTCGCAGAAACGCACACCGTTTTTCTTTTTCGATGACGACAAGGAATATAACTTCGGCGGGGCCGTCATGGCGAACACGAAACAAGCGGGTGCTCACGGTCCCGACGGATTCGTCTATGTTTATGGCTACACGAGCGAAAAGGGGTTCAGACGGATGATTGCGGGACGTGTCAAAAAAGATGATTTGCTTTCATTCGACGATTGGCGTTTCTTTGACGGAAAGGATTGGGTTGCCGATCCCAAGAATGCGAAGCCTTTGTTGGATCACATCTCCTGTGAGTTCAGTGTCTCGCCAATCAAAAAGGGCAAACACAAAGGGAAATACCTTGCGGTGTTCACCTATGACACGGACACGCCTTACATCGCATATGCTCTCGGTGAATCGCCGGTCGGTCCTTTTGAGGAACCCAACATCGTCTACAAGGCACCTGAGCCGGCGATCCACGGCGGACAATGTTACAGTTACAACGCCAAGGCGCATCCGCAGGTATCTTCAAGCGACAATGTGTTGGTGAGTTACAACACGAACACATATTCTTTCGAACAAAACATGGCCAACCATGAAATCTACAACCCGAGATTCATCCGGCTTCGGATCATCGGCGGTTAGGGGGCGGAACATGAACGACGAAAACGAACGTAAAAAACCCGAAGAAACAGAAAAACCGGTCACATACATGTCCAGGAAGAAGAAACGGCTGATCACACACACCATTTTGCATATCGTGTTGATTTTGTCATCCTTTGCGTTTGTCTTTCCGTTTCTTTGGATGCTGTTCACGGCTCTGAAAACCCCCGCGGAATTGCTGAAGGGAATCGAATCGTTTTTCCCGACCGATCCGCAGTGGGGGAACTTCGTCACGGCCGTGCAGAAAATCCCCTTTCTCATGTATCTCAAAAACAGCGTGCTGATTGCCGTCCTTGCCGTGGCGGGAACATTGTTCTCGGCGACGACCGCGGCCTACGCCTTTGCGAAATTGAAATGGAAAGGCCGTGACAAATGGTTTTTGGTGATGCTGGCGACGCTGATGTTGCCGATTCAGATTGTTTTGATCCCGACGTATATCCTTTATGACTGGATCGGTTGGCTAGGCACACGGCTTCCGCTCATCGTCCCCGCTTTCTTCGGCGGCGGAGCGGCGTTTTACATTTTCTTGTTGCGGCAGTTTTTCAAAGGGCTGCCCAGGGATTTGACGGAAAGTGCGATCATCGACGGCGCAAACCACTGGCAGATTTTCATGAAGATCATGTTGCCTTTGTCAAAGCCGGCATTGCTTACTGTCGGATTGCTCGTGTTCATGATGAAATGGAACGATTACTTCGGCCCGCTGATTTTTCTTTCCAACCCCGAACACTGGACCCTGGCACTTGGTCTCAGGGCATTCCAGACCCAATACGGCGGGCAGTTTCATCTGATGATGGCGGCATCGATTTTGATCATGTTGCCGACGATCGTATTGTTCTTCTTTGCGCAACGTTCCTTCATTGAAGGAATCACATTCACA
>JAGYMP010000227.1 GCA_018400565.1 Bacilli bacterium
CAGGGAACTCGTCGGCGGTCTTGAGTTCACGGAAGAACCGGAGATTTTACGTTTTTTCTTCGGGAAATTGAAACCGAGGACCGACTGGGTGGAAAAACTCGTCAAAGCCTTCAAAAAGGATTTCGGCGACAGCCGGTGATTGTCCGCGGTGCCTGAAGATGGTATAATGAAACCATCCCATCATGAAAAGGTGATTGACGTGGAAAAGAAGAAACTGTTGCTGGATTGCGATCCCGGTCATGACGATGCGATCGCGATGATGCTCGCGGCCGGACATCCAAAGATCGATTTACTGGGAATCACGGTGGTTTCCGGGAATCAGACACTGAAAAAAACAGGGAAAAACGCGCTTCATCTCTGTGAATATCTAAAGATTGACGTTCCCGTATGTCTCGGCAGCCCGAGGCCGATTGTCCGCGATGTTGAGATCTGTCCCCGGATCCATGGCGAATCGGGTCTTGACGGTGTGACGTTTCCGCCGCCCAAACGCTCGGTCGATCCACGCCATGCGGTTGATTTCATCATCGAAACACTGCTTCATAGTGATGAAAAAGTAACATGTGTGACCACGGGGCCGATGACAAACCTCGCACTGGCGATGCGCCTTGAACCGAAGATTACGGACCATATCCATGAGGTCATCGTCATGGGCGGTTCGTATGCGAACGGCAATGTGACGCCCGCGGCCGAATTCAATATTTATGAAGACCCGGAAGCCGCGGACATCGTGTTTCGTTCCGATGTGCCGGTGACGATGGTCGGTCTTGATGTGACACGCCAAGTCATGGCTTTGCCCGATATCGTCAAGCGTATGGATTCCATCCAAAACAAAGCATCGGAATTGTTCGTCAAATTGATGAAAGTCTTCAATGAAAACCAACGGAAGGTCTTTGGTTTGCCCGGGGGTCCGCTTCACGATCCTGTGACGATCGCTTATCTGATCGATCCGTCGGTATTGACGGTTGAGTTTGTCCATTGTTCGATCGATTTATCGCACAATCAGAGTTACGGCAGGACGAACTGCGATATGTATGATTACCAACACAAAGAGAAAAACACATACATCGCAACCGGCATCGATGTCGATAAATTCTGGGATTTGATCGAAGACGGTCTGAGCAGGTATGATGATTTGTGATCGTCTGTGATGAGAAAGAATCCGGCATCCATCGATAAATGATGGGTGCCTTTTATGTGGATTGATGAACCGAACACGGAAATATCTTCGTTTATGGACGGTTTTTTTGGCGGCTTCAACAAAGCTCTTTTGTGATATAATTGAAATACATGAGGAGTTGATACGATGTATCCATATTTATTGCCGGATGTGTTCGGGTATACATTGCCGCTGTATGATCTGTTGATCGGCATCGGTTTGTTGTTCATGTTGATTTATGTGGCGAACCGCTTTGAGAAACAAGACGGATACACACGCAAACAAACCAACCGTCTGCTTGTCTTGATCGTCGTCAGTTTGTTGGCGGCGTTGTTGTCGTCGTATCTATTTGACGGAGTCTTCCATTCCATCAAAGAAGGTGAATGGTCATTTGGTTCGATCACGTTCATCGGCGGGTTGATCGGCGGCATCGCGGCGTTTATTCTGTTGCTCAAATATTTCTTCAAAGACGAAGAAAAAGACACCCGAAAAATATTGAACACATTTATCACCGGCGTTGTGCTCGCACATGCGTTCGGACGCATCGGTTGTTTTTTGGCGGGATGCTGTTACGGGATTCCCACGGATTCCTTCCTGGGTGTCGTCTTCCCCCACGGCCATGC
>JAGYMP010000228.1 GCA_018400565.1 Bacilli bacterium
ATTTGAGGACACGGACGAAATCCATATTGAGCAGATTCAGGATGCCGTCGAGCTTTTTTTGATGGAATCAAAAAAATTCAATGTGGCCAAAGCTTATATCAAATATCGGGAAAAACAAAGGATTGACAGGGAACACCCGTGGTCGGACAATGACGAACGTCAGGATTTGATCCTTGAAAAATACCTTTTTAAAAACGAAACTAAGAAAGAATTCATCAAACGTGTGTCATTCGGAAGACCGCGTTTGGAAAAGGTCCTTCGTAAAAAAGAAGCTATTTTTGCAGGACGGAACCTTTATGCGATCGGCCGCAAAGGCAACATCACGGGAAGCAACTGTTATGTGACCGAAGATCCCAAGGATAATCTCGAAAGCATTTATAAAGTGGACTATCAGATTGCCAGAACCTATAGCTACGGCGGAGGGCAGGGACTCAATCTTTCCAATATCCGTCCCAAAGGTGCCATGGTCAACAACACCTCAAACACCACGCCCGGTGTGATGGTGTTTGCGGAAAAATATTCCCATACGACACTGCACACACAGCAAGCCAAGCGCCGCGGCGCCCTCATGCTCGTGCTTAATGTCGACCATCCCGACATCATTGATTATGTGACGACGAAGCTTGATCTCACCAAAATCAACGGCGCGAACATCTCCGTTGCCTTGACGGACGATTTCATGAAAGCCGTCGAAAACGATGACACATGGGTCATGCGATATAAAACACCATATGAAAACATTGAAAAACGCCTGCCCGCAAAAAAATTATTACAACTCATCGCTTATTGTGCACACACGATGGGGGACCCCGGCATCATGTTCATTGACAACATGAACGATTACCATTTTCTGAGCGAATACGATGACGTCAAGTTCACGGCAACGAACCCTTGCGGCGAACAACCGCTCATGCCACATGGCTCCTGTAACTTGGGCAGCGTCAATCTGAATGCTTTCGTCCGTGAACCGTTTACGGAAAATGCACGTTTCGATTTCAACCGTTTTGATGACGTGGTCAGTGAAATGATATGGTCGCTTGACGATCTTTTGACAATGCTCGGTGACCGGCATGCATTAAAAGAGCAAAGGGAACACGTCAAAAAATACCGGGAAGTCGGATTAGGCGTCATGGGACTGGCAGATCTGGCCTTAAGCATGGAATTACCGTACGGATCGGATGAATTCATCGAATTCCTCGACACGCTCATGCGGCGAATGATCAACACGGCAGCGAAAGCAAGCGCTTTGAACGCGAAAGACAAAGGTGTTTTTCCTGAATACGATTACGACAAGATCGCCGCTTCGACGTTTTATCAGACGGCAATCGACGATGATACGGATGCATTGATCAAAGAGCACGGGCTCCGCAACAGTCGTCTTCTGAGTGTGGCCCCGACGGGTTCCATCTCAAATATCGTCGGTGTATCCGGCGGTGTCGAACCTTATTATCAGTTAAACTACAAACGCCGCATCGTTTCGATGTTCGAAGAAGAAAAAACGATCATGGTC
>JAGYMP010000229.1 GCA_018400565.1 Bacilli bacterium
TTCATTATCGTTCAAGATGCGGATTGTGATGCGGTCTTTAAGACGGAAGACATTGGTCGCTGCAATATCAATGAAAGCATAGGGGTTGGTTTTCACGCGTTTCAAATATCGTTTTCCCTTGGCGGGACGGTGACTTTCTTCGATGTCGCGGGTATACTCGCGTTTCAGCGCGCCGCGATTGGTGAGCATGAGAACCTCATCTTTGTTGATGACGGGAGAGATGTATTTCGCACCGATCAACACATCATCGCGTAAATTCATACCTTTCACGCCTTTAGCACCCAGACCCTGTACGGAGATCTCGGAGATGTCATAACGTGCAACATATCCGTTCTTGGATACAACCACAACACCGGTGTCAAATCTTTCTTTCAAATCGACACTCACGAGTTTGTTGATTGCGCTCGCCCGCATGCAGTTATATGTCTTGCCGAGACGGACGGTTTGGAATTGTTTGAGTTCGACTTGTTTGATCTGACCCTCTTCTGTGGACAGCAATATATATTTGTCGACATCAAACTTGGGAATGACTAGAAAATCGATGATTGATTCATTATCTTTCAGATGTGCATGATTGCCGATATACTCGCCGACATCACGCCATTTGGTTTCTTTTATTTTATAGACGGGAAGATGGATATAATTCCCGAACGTTGTGAAAACCAGCATCGTGTCCCTGGTATTGACGAGAGCCTGTTTAAGCACATGATCATCATTTTTAATGCCGGTGTCAGAGGTGGTCATATTGTATGATTTAAGTGATGAACGTTTAATGTAACCGTCCACTGTCAACATGACCATGACATTTTCGTTTTGAATCAATTCACCCTCATCTATCTCAACTTTTTTGATTTCCTTTTTGATCACCGTTTTACGCGGTGCAGGGAACAAATCAGCCAACGTCCGTAGCTCTTCTTTGATAACTTCTTCTAAAGCATCTTCGTTGTTCAGGATACGTTTTAATGCTTTGATTTCTCTTTGCAGACGTGCGTGTTCTTTTTTCATCTCGGTCACATCGGTCGTCGATAATCTGTAAAGTTGAAGTGACACAATCGCATCCGCTTGTTTATCGCTGAAACCAAAAGCTTCAGTCAGTTTGGTGATGGCATCGGCTTTCCCTTCTGATTTGCGGATCAAGGCGATGACTTCATCCAACACATCAACCATCTTCAAAAAACCGAGGACGATATGTTTCCGTTTTTCAGCTTTGTAAAGTTCAAAGTTCGAACGATTTCTTATGACTTCTTTTTGATGCTGGATATAACTGCGGATGACTTCAACCAACGATAATTGTTTTGGGCTTTTATGGTCGATGGCGACCATATTGTAATTATAATTCACACTCAAATCCGTGTATTTATAAAGGTATGCCAAAACAACATCCGATGAAATCTCTTTTTTCAACTCAATGACGATGCGAAGACCTTCGCGGTCTGATTCGTCTCGCACTTCCGTGATGCCGTCAATTTTTTTCTTGTCGCGGATCAAATCGATTTTCCTTACAAGGTCGGACTTGTTGACCTCATAAGGGATTTCGTGAACAATCAGTTTCTTTTCCTTCACTTCGACATTCGAACGGATTTTGACTTTGCCTTTTCCTGTTTTGAAAGCCTTTTTGATACCGCTTGTGCCTTCGACGATT
>JAGYMP010000230.1 GCA_018400565.1 Bacilli bacterium
GGTCGCACCCGAGGAAGGCGTCGAACTCAGAATCAATGTCAAAGAACCGGGCCTGAAGGCAAACGTCCGCCCCGTGACCCTTGATTATTGCCATTCATGCGAAGCGATGGGCAATACCCCCGAAGCCTATGAGAAACTCTTGTTGGAATTGATTGAAGACAACCACACGTTGTTCACCGGTTGGGATGAAATCGAAACCACATGGAAATTGGTGGAAGCAATCAAAGGGGATGATGTCTCGCCCCGTGTGTATAAGGGGTATGATGACATCCTCGACATCTTAAAAGAAAACGGAGTTGATACGGATGATTTATGATGTTTCCATGCCAATCAGTGAATCCATGCAGGTCTATAAAGAAAAAGATGGGAAGAGACCGGTTTTTGAGACCGTCGCCGATCATCCAAATGACGAAGCGCATGAAACCAACATCACGATGAACATGCATACCGGCACCCATATCGATTATCCCCTGCATATGATCGAAAACGGGGATACCTCCGACAAAGAAAATCTATCCATATTGATCGGAACATGTCAAGTCATTGATTTCACGGACAAAGACGGTCCGATCACAAAGGATGATTTGGTTGAATGTGATATCAATGCAGATGATTTCGTGATCGTTAAGACAAAAAACAGCTTTTCGGAATCGTTCCTGTTCGATTTCGCCTATCTTGATGAATCCGGCGCAACCTATTTGAAAGACAAACAGATCCGCGGTATTGCCACTGACGGTCTCGGCATCGAGCGCGACCAACCCAATCATGACACGCATAAGACATTCCTCGGGAACGATATCGTCATCATAGAAGGTCTCAGGCTGAAGAACGTACCGGCAGGCAACTATCACATGATTTGTCTTCCGCTCGCGATCCCGGGCGTTGAAGCCACACCGGCGAGAATGATTCTTACCGATGGACCGATTGGATAAATCACAAAACCTGAATGCAATATTAATAAGACATGATGTGCCACATGCGGCCATCGTGTCTTTTGTTTGCAAACCCTTCGGGTTTTAGTGGCAAA
>JAGYMP010000231.1 GCA_018400565.1 Bacilli bacterium
CCTATCTTCACTTCGGTCAAATCTCCCCGCTTGCGATCATTCGCGCCGTCAGGGACAGTTCTGCCAACCAGGACGCAAAAGATGCCTTCTTGGAACAACTTATCATTCGCAGGGAACTCGCCCACAACTATGTCTGGTTCAACAATCAATACGACGATTTTGACCATATGACCGTTAATTGGGCATACAAAACGATGGAGCAGCACGTCGATGATGAGAGGCCTTACCTTTACACCGCCGATGATTACATCAACCGAAAAACGCATGATCCGTATTTCAATGCGGCGATGAAAGAGATGATCGTAACGGGCCACATGAAAAATTACATGCGCATGTATTGGGGCAAGAAAATCATCGAGTGGTCGGCAGATTTCAAAACCGCCTATGATACCACCCTCACCCTTAACAACCGTTACTTTCTGGACGGCAGGGATGCGAATTCCTATGCCGGGGTCGCATGGTGCTTCGGCAAACACGACCGTGCCTGGAAAGAACGTGAGGTGTTCGGCAAACTCCGCTACATGAACGAAAACGGATTAACACGAAAATTCGACATGGATGCATACATCGACCGTGTCGACCAATATGAAATGAATGAGGAGGAAAAATCATGAAAAAGAACATGGGAACACTGGATCGATTGATCCGAAGTTTATTGGCACTGGCCGGAATCGCGCTTATGTTTGTGAGTGAATGGTTCATCATCCTGACGATCATCATGGGTTTCACGGCCATGACCGGTTTTTGTCCGCTTTACACACTATTCAATTTTGACACACTAGACAAAAAAGAACCTCCGAAACCCGAAGAATGAAGAAGCGTCTTTGACGCTTTTTCATGATGTGAGCACCGGAAGTTTGGCAAACGGACACAAAATATGATACAATGGACTCGATTTTCTTTTTGGGGGTCTCACTGCGATGAAACGAACGTTCAGCGATATCCGCAGGGATGTCATATTGAAACTGCTTAAACCATTGGTTTATGTCTGGATGACATTCGACGCGAAACGCAAAATCGTCAAACGGGGCGATTTTTCTTTCCGTATGCGCAAACCTTACGTGTTGCTCGCGAACCACACGTATTTGTTTGATGTCGTCCATGTACCGCTTCGATTCACGAAAACGCCGTTCATCATCGGTTCATCCAATTTGTTCACAAAGAAAGCGACGCGTTTTTTGGTGTCAAAGATCGCACCGGTGATTTCCAAAGCCAAAGGCGAAAGCGACATCAAA
>JAGYMP010000232.1 GCA_018400565.1 Bacilli bacterium
TCGCGGCGTGTTCGACTTCTTCGTCACGGTTGTGCTTCAAAATCTCATATAGTTCTTCGTCTTTAGTGACATTCATCCGCTGATGATACCAATCGATGGCATCAAGTTCTTCGATCAGGCTGCGAATCGCGCGGGCGACATTACGTGTTTCTTCGTCAAGTTTCTCAAAAGGTTCATGATACTGATCCATAAATGTGACCTCCTATAAATATTATTTGTGGTGTCTCTATCAATAATAATAACATGGTATTTATTTTAAAACAAAAGATATGATGTGGTCTTTTTTACTTAAATGCTCTTTTATATGCTTCGGGAATCAATTCCGTTTGTCCGGCTTTGCTGGCCATTTCAAGAATGAAATTGGGATTCTTCAATAATTTTCGGCCAAGATAGATGAAATCGGCCTGTTCATGGTCAAAGATGTCTTTGATTTGCTTTTCGGTATTGATCAATCCTCCGCCCATCGTTTTGATGCCATGCGCACGAATGGACTCTGAAAAGCCGACTTGATAACCGGGTTCAGACGGAATCGGCACATCGACCACGCCTCCGGAACTCACATTGATGACATCGACTTCATCTTTGATCGCATCGGCGATTTTTTCATAATCGTCGATGTGGTTACCGTCTTCAGCGTATTCCTCGCATGAAAGCCTTACCCCGAGAGCGCCGTCCCATTGTGTTTTGATGGATTCGATGATTTCCTTAAGGAAACGCAGCCTGTTCTCGAACGAACCTCCATATTTATCTTTACGCACATTGGTAAGCGGCGATAGAAATTCGTTGATCAAATAACCATGGGCCGCATGGATTTCAATAAAATCAAAACCTGCTTCCTTGGCACGTCTGGCGGCTTGCATGAATTTGCTCTTCATCATTTGTATTTGCACAGGTCGTAATGCTTTCGGTTCCTCGTAATCCTCATCATAAACGATCGCACTTGGTGCGACCGGGGTGCTTTCGGGAACTCTTGATTTCCTTCCGGCATGTGCCAGCTGGATTCCTATTTTGGCCCCCGTCTCATGAACGGCTTTCACAAACGGCTTAAAACCATCTACATATGAATCATTCCAAATACCCAAATCACGATCAGTGATCCGGCCGCGGGGTTCAATCGCTGTCGCTTCGAGAACGATCAATCCAACACCGCCGTACCCCCTTGATTGATAGTGTGTGTAATGAAATTGCTGGATTTTACCGTCTTCCGTGGCCATTTTCATACACATGGGTGCCATAACAAACCGATTTCTTAATTTTAAATTACCAATTGATACCTCTTCGAATGCTTTCATGGTTCCTCCTGTTTTTACGTCTTGGAATAACAAATTCCCATGATTTTTCTTCTTGCATCACAAATCTATTATAACACAAATAAAAAAATAAATAAAAAGACCGATGAGTCACGTCTCATCGGTTGTTTTTGAGAATATCATCTCAAAGTCCAATTCATGTTTTTTTGTCTCACGTATATATTCATAAGTGAGTAAGATAATTCTTTCTTCAAACATAACGACACTGAGGTATAACAAATATAAAATCAGACTGATAAAGAACCATAACTCGAACAAGCCGCTTTGACCCAGAAAAACAGCTATCAGGAATGAACCCACCCAAATGACCAAAAACCAAATATTGGAGAACAATCTCAATCTGGGATTCTCTTTGGTCAACCAACGAATAAACGGCGTAAAAGCCAACAAGATAAAGAAAGCATGAAGAGCGGCGCATATCGTATGAATCAGATGCCAGAAAGGATATTCGCTTTTGATGGCCGGAATGAATGCTGTCATAATCAAGAAAACGGTAGACAATGCTGTGAACCACAAAGCGTAGGGATTGTTCCAGCCTTCAAGACGAAACATTGCCAAAATCGATGTTTGAATGGCAAGTCCGGCTATTATCGCCCAAATGATGAAAAATATCCGATAATCAAAAAAATTACCGATGTTACTGAGTGTATAGCTGAATGGATTTTCAAGCGTTCCATAAACCACGGTCAATATCAAGGCCAAAACAAGCATCGTCATCACAAGCAGTCGCTTTTTACGCTGTTTGCGGATTTCAGCCCGCAAATCAAGCCCTGGCAACACACTCTTTTTATCATTTGTTGATGTGAGCGTTTTGTTGTTGTCATCCTTTTTGTCCTTAATTATTCTTCCCCGCATACAATCTTTCCTTTTTAGTGAACATATTTCATAAACTATATTTATATTATATCCCATTTCGACTGATTCCGAAATGGGATATTTGGATTCATACTAGTTTTTCTGGTTTATGGAGCAAGTATCCTTGTTGCTGTTGACAATCAAGGACATGCAGGATATCAGATTGCGTTTGGGTTTCAACCCCTTCTGCTATGATTTCTGCCGATGACAATTTGGTAACGTTTCGAACCATTTTGATGATTTCTTGATTCTTCTCATCCTGGATATCATCGATGAATAATTTATCTACCTTTATGATATCAAACGGTATTTTCTCCAGCATCGATAATGATGAATAGTCTTTTCCGAAATCATCCAACGCAATCCGATAACCTTTTTGATTTATCGTGCGGATGCTGTCAATCAAAACCTCTGTGTGATTGACAAATGCTTTTTCGGAAATTTCAATGCATATATCTTCTTTATCAATCGCGTATGCCTCAGCGATTTTATCAAAATGATTAAGAAATCTTCTCGACGTCAATGATTCCGGTGTCAGATTAACCGATAATTTTATGTTCTGATATTGAGCTTGCTGACAAAAAGATGAGAAATACGCGAAAGTCTTCTCACAAATATATAATTCGAGTTTATTCGTCATATGAAAGTCCTTGGCGATATCGAATAAACGATCGGGAGGAACATATCCGATTTCTTTATCAGTCCATCGAACCAATTCTTCAACATAAGTCACTTGTTTTGTTTCCACATCAATGACCTTTTGAAAGAAGACATCAATCTCGTTTTCTTCCATGGCAGACATGATACGGTGTCCCAGCAAGACTTTCTCTTGCAAAGCCTCACCCATTTGGGACTCATAACGCATGATGGCGCACTTCTCATCGGAAGCGGCATGTTTTGTGGCGATGCTCGACAAAGCGATCAAACGGTTAAGATCATCGGTGTCATCCGGAAACACCGCATAACCGACTGACATCTTAAAGGTAACCTTGTGCCCGTGTATATCATAAGGCTTCTCCGAAAGACTTATCAAACAATCGAACACATCATCAAGATCATGTTTGTTTTTTATCATCCCGTAACAAACGACGACAAATTGTGCTCCTGAATATCGTGATACCAAACATCGCTTGTTGAACAGACGTTTTAAGTCACGCACAAAAACCTTAAGAAGACGATTTCCGGTTTCATACCCATAATAGTCATTGATCATCGAGAAAGCTTTG
>JAGYMP010000233.1 GCA_018400565.1 Bacilli bacterium
GTCAGGGTCCCGCCGAGCAACCGGTGATAAGGCATGAACTCAAAGGAATCAAAGGCCCTGAAGGTCTGTCCGGCATACTTGTGGTCCAAAATGATCGCAAGCACATCAACCAATTCTTGGTTGGTATACTCCGGAATCCGGATATCCCGGCGGATACCCTCATAAAACAGCATGACTTCACCTTTATCATCGGTGAACAGATAACCCCGGATATAAACTTCAGCATATTGATAATCCATCAATTTCTCAAACCCGCTGTGCGAAAAACCCTCCACAGGCAATGTAAAATCATCGGTTGTAATCATGTTCACATGATAATTATCCGTCAACAAGAAGCCCCTGACTTCAACATAGTTTCCGTAAATCGTCGGATCAATTGGATCGAGTGCGAGGATTTCCGCCGCATCAAGCGGCTGCAATGTGATACCGAGATCGTTGCCCTTGGATATCACCCGATCGAGTCTGATGCCGTCATCACCGGCGCGAAGCATCACCATGTGTTGATACATGTCCCGTCGCACCGAAAGCCTGACCCGATCGCCGATTTCAATCCCTGGGATGATTTCCGCGAATACCGCGGCCGTATCATCCTTCAGAATCATCAGACCGTATTCGGAGTAAGACACCACGGTTGCTTCGATCCGGTAATAATTCCCCGTCTCTCCTTGAATCAATTCGGCAATCGTCGTGATCACCACCGGTTTCACGGTCACATCAATATCCACTGTGTAAGGCTTTCCGTTTACCGTGAAGGTGAGACGGAAAGTGACTGTCTTATCCTCGCCGTCAGCGATATCCGAGAAAACTTCGTTTTCGGTATCATAGTAGGCCTCACCGGCAACCACTTCATAATCGATGGTTGTGAGTCCGTAGGGATCTTCTTCGGGAATTCGGAATCCGTCCCCCGATTTAAATACAAGGCCTGTCATATGTTGGTTTGCCATCGTCTGAAGAAGAGAAACGAGTTCCGCTTCACTGTAAGGATCAGCCTCAACAGAAACCATGCCGGCCTCGAATATTCCGTCTTTCCAAAGAAGCACATAATCGAGGATGACCCGATTGCCCGAGGCACTTTCCAGCGCAGGCAATTTGTCACTGCCATAAGAACGGATCGCAATCGGCAACCGCTCTTCTGTCAGCGGGTCAACCAGATAATAATGTCCGTCAACCGAATCATGGAACAAAAGCCCCGTTGTCCGGTACAAGTTATGAACCGTGGATGAAGTCGGATAGAACTCATCGATCGCACCAAGCTGAATCTCCGAAGCCGTGATGGGCACCGTGTCCGCCCCCAGCGTCTGCACGGTTGTGACGGCACGGATCTCCGGGATGTTGTCATCCATGACCAGCGTGCCGGACACTTCCACCCAGTCACCGATCGAAAGATCCCCGTGTTCGGCACCCACATACACAAACCCTGTGTCATCGGCAATCAAGAAGCCGGTGTAATCCGAACCCATGGTCTGATAAACGACACCTCTCACGGTCACAAACGTGCCGTTTGGTTTGACCTGATTGGCCAAAATCGAATACGGGTCGCTGATATCGGCCCACTTCGCATAAAGCGTCACATCATGTGCGGGCATGTTCGTGAAGACGAATTCTTCCGTCAATGCCGTATCTTCAAACCATCCCGCGAAAACATAATCCGTCCGTGTCGGATTCTCGGGCGGGGAAAGAGGCGCATCGTAGTAAACCGTGAGGTCCGTTACCTGCGTGCCCCCGTTTTCTTCAAAAGAAAGCGTGTACGGTGTTTTTTCCCATTTGGCATGCAACGTTTTTCCGCCCACAGGCATCGTTGTTCCCGTAAATGCGGACGAAAGGTTTTCCGTCACATACCAGCCGGCAAAATCATGACCCTCCCGTGTGGGTTCGGGCAAAACGATGGTTGACCCGTTCTCTGCCGTGATCGGATCGATGACGGCCCCTCCGTTCGACATGAAATAAATCGTCGATGGTTCACCCTGCCAATCGGCATAAACGGTGATATCCTCAGCAGGCATACTGCCAAACACATAAGGAATCGTTCGTTCATCGTCCGCAAACCAACCAAGGAACGCATATCCAAGACGCGTCGGTTCTTCCGGTTCAGAAACCTGAGACTCGTATTTTTGTGTGATCGATGAAACCGAGAAATCCGCATCCGTGTCAAACGAGATGGTCACGGAATCACGCATATAATAAAGATCGAGCACAAGCGATCCATCGGCGAGAACGACACCGCTTGAGTTATCAAGCGCATGCGTTTCATCATAAGTGAATCCAGCAAAAACCTTTATATCGGCATCGTGCATGGATTCGGTATAATCCTGGATGATGATCGTCTCCGCAAGGGTATAAATCTCCCCCGATAAGGTTTCGAGTTGATGGTTGATGGTAACATCAACCAACGCGGGCTCCCATTTCGCATGAAGCGTGACCCCCCCAAAGGGCATGGTGTCAAAAACGAAAGGCGTCGTCAATCCGGCATCCGCATACCATCCGGCAAACGCATACCCCTGTTTCACGGGCTCTGAAGGTGCTGAGACGGCACTCTCATAAGCAGCCGTCAAATCAGTCACATCAGAACCACCGTTCTCTTCAAAAACGATTGTGTAATCATTGGGCTTCCAATCGGCGACCAGCGCCAGATCGGAGGTTACCGGATCGTCCTCGGTAAAAAGGACATCCCCCGATAACCAACCCTCAAAAACGTATCCTTCGCGGGTCGTCACGGGCAACGTGATGGTATCACCGTCCAAAACCGACATTGAAACGACAGATTTCCCGCCCGCAGCATCGAACGTGATGGTGTGGATGATGACTTCCGTCGTCGTTGTCGATGTCGTGGTGCCGGTCGCAGACGGAACGCCTGTCGTTCCGTCAGTTGTCGTTTCTGTCATTGTCGTTGTCCCGACGGTCGTCGGAATGGTAAGGTCCGTTGCTCGGTTAAACAAATCACACCCGGACAAAACAAACAAAGATGATGCGGCAAGCAACAGAAACATCAATTTCTTCATTGATTCTCCCCCTTATTCTTTTTGATTCCATTAAAAAAAGCGAGCTCGTGAAAACCCTGGGTTAAGAAACATGTCCATTCATCCTGAACATCCGGCATCACTTGCTCGCAATTTTTTTACGTATGGAATTGTGTGAACCAAACACTATGCTCGGTTCGTTCATATAATTATTATAATCAATGGAAACGGATTTGTCTTGTGTTTTTTAAAAATTTTTGAAAGTTTTTCATCCGCCGTTATCATCCGTCCCTTCATAGGAGGAAAAAGGGGCGAGATAATCACTGAACGAGGCAAAAACCGCGTGATCATCGGCATATCGTTCAAAGCTCTCATCGGGGACATAAATAACAAGCCCCTCGGATTTGGCGATGGGATTCACACCGGCATTGAGCATCAGATCCGGATCTTCTTTCGGGCGTATGATGACGGTTTTGATCGCAGGGTCCACGGGATCGTAAAACGCGTTGTCACCAATGAAAAACACACTGGCGGGAAGATCGATCCGGTTTAACGATTCCACACAGTAAAAAGCAAATGCATCGATGTAAGCCAGACTGCCGTTAGGCAGGGCGATCTCCGTGAGATGTCTGTTGAAGGCGAATGCGTATTCTAAAATAATCTCGACTTCGGCGGGAACATCATATACCGGATCATCCCTGTTGAGGGGATAAGCGACAAGGATTTTTCCATTCCTGGAAAACAAGACTCCGTCCATGTCGGTGTACCTCATGTTGTTTTCATCGACTTCAACCGCCGTCAGTTCAGCCAAATCGGACAAAACTTGTCCGGAGACATCCACGATATCCTCATGCAGCACGATGGTATTCATGAACCGATTACCCGAAAAGGCAGGATAAGTCAGCGTTGTGACGTCTTCAGGCACAACATATGTCTCATCCGGCCTGGCCGGCGGATACAGTGCCACCGTCGGATCATCATCAGAAGAATCATTCATGTAAAGAACATTATCTTCGACATAGAATGTGTCGTTTGCTTCAATGCTTATGTCTCTCAAGGCAGTCCCTTCAAAGATGTCCGGGCCAAGACGGCTGAGACGTTTCGGAAAATGGAACGTCTTTAATTCTGCCGCCCCGATAAAGGCTTCCAGGCGGATTTTCTGGTCAACGGCATCGGGATAAAGATTGGCGTCAAACACGACCGCGTATGCCTGATACGCGTCCTCGCCGGGAAGGCCGATTGTTTCGGTGACCCGAAGGATGGGACATCCTTCTCCCATCTCCCATGGCTGTTCTTCAGACGGCGGTATCACCGTGTCGGGAGGCGTGCAGACATCCGAATTGTTTTGTAAAATATCTTCATACCGGTCATTTGAAATGATATCTCTGGTTTCTCCCATGAATTCACCGTAAAACGAAACCTCCCGCAACGCGTTCGCGTTTTTAAAGGCCCGGGGGGAAATTTCGGTTACACTGTTCGGGATCTCAACGGATTCAATCCGGGTATCCTCAAATGCATTCGACGGAATCGATGCCATCACATATCCGTCAATCGTATGGGGTAAGACGAGTCGTTTCGCCAGCCCGGTGTAATCACTGACTGTGACCGTCCCGGAATCGCGATCGAATTCGATGGTTTCAAAAACGTCATGAATGTCTTCCATGATCAAAGTCAGTTCCATGTCACGCTCAATCATCAACCGGCCGGAATGGACTTCGTCTTCCCCGCGCCAGCCTGCATAAATAAATCCGTCTTCCTCAATCCTGGGAAGATCGATGGTTTCACCGTCTTCAACGTTCAGCGTCCGATCGATGTTCATATCAAAATCGCCGGGATCGAAGACAACCGTATGGGTCGGTGCGGACGAATCACAACCGACCACGGCGATGAACATCAAAAGAAAAATGCAATCGTGCACGAAATGTCTCATGTAAAAAAACTCCTGCCATAAAAAGATTGTATCGTCATAAGGATAACATATTCGCCAAACCATGTAAAGCGCAAAAGGGGGCTGTCTCCCGACAATTCTCAGATGACGGTCTCCGCCAGGGACTCGACATCTTTATCCCCGCGTCCGGACAAATTGACGATCATGGTTTTATTTCGGCCCATGGTCTTTGCCAGTTTCAACGCATAGGCGACGGCGTGGGCCGATTCAATCGCCGGAATGATGCCTTCAAGGGCCGATAAAGTCTTAAAGGCATCAAGAGCATCTTTGTCCGTGATGCTCGTGTAAGTCACGCGTCCTTTGGCGTGGAGATCGGCATGCTCGGGACCGACCCCGGGATAATCAAGGCCGGGACTGATGGAATGCACAGGCAGCGCCTTACCTTCATCATCAGCCAAAACAAGTGTCTTCATCCCGTGGATGACCCCTTCTTTGCCAAGGGTGATCGTGGCCGCATTTTCATC
>JAGYMP010000234.1 GCA_018400565.1 Bacilli bacterium
TACCGGGTATTGGAAAGCCTGCCGCAAAATCCGCTCGCCGGTGCGATCGGCGATTATTACGATGATGCCGGGTATTCCCTTTTCGAAGTGACGTTGGGCGTGAGCGCTTCATCAGGAGAAGCCGATGTCGCCACCGAGGCGATCGAAAGTTATTTGCAGGATGAAGCCTACACCGTCCATGCGGGCGGCGATGCGATATCGACCCAATTCATGAATGACACCGTCGAAGAGGAGGTCTTTTGGATCACATTGATCTTGGTGCCGTTGATTTTGGTGCTGCTTGTGTTCCTTTCCATCTCGTTTGCCGACGTGCTCGTGTATCTGATCGGCGCGGGCGTGGCGATCGTGTTGAACCTGGGCACGAACGCGTTGCTGCCGGATATCTCGTTCATCACCCAGAGCATGGCACTTGCGCTGCAACTTGCCATCAGCCTGGATTACATCATCTTCATCGTCCATGCCTATCATAAAGCGAGGGAGAAGACCCTTGACACCGAAGAAGCACTGAACCGGGCTTACGGTAAAATCAGGCGGCCCGTGATTGCCTCGGCGCTCACGACCGGTTTTTCCTTCCTGGCCTTTTTGATCATGCGCTTCACGATCGGTCAGGACATCGGGATCGTTTTCGCCAAAGCGATTTTCTTCAGTTTGATGACCGCTTTGTTCTTTGTGCCGGTTTTGCTGAAGGTGTTCGATCCCTGGATGCAAAAAAGCAAACATAAAGTCTTCATGCCGAAATTCGGCGCGTTCGCCAAGTTCATCTATCGCTTCCGCGTGGTCTTCTTGGTGTTTTTGATTCTTATCTTCCCCGCGGCAGCTTACTTCCAGCAGGCCAATGATTTCTCATACGGCGAAAGCGGGTTCACAGGGGCCGATGGCTCCTCATACCAAATCAACCAAGAAGCGATTGAAGAACACTTCCCCGAAAGCAACAACATCGTGATCATCATGCCCAAAGACGATGCCCTGGAAGGAAGCATCTATCAATATCTCACGCAAAACGAAGACATCAGTGACGTGACCGCGGCCATCTATTATAAACAAGTGCTCAGCGACCCCGCACAGATCGCAGCCGCGACAGCTCCGTTTTACAGTGATTCGCACACCCTGATCAGTGCAAACTTGGAAACCGAAGAGGAAAGCGAACGAGCATTCATGGTTTACGAGGCGTTATATGAAGACATCAAAGCGATTGATGAAGACGCGCACATCGTCGGTTCGACACCGCTCGCTTATGACATCAAGGACACGATCCGTACCGATTACAACTGGGTCAGTGTGCTCGCCGTCGTCCTCATCATGATTGTGATTTTCGTCTCGTTCAAAAACTTCCTCATGCCGTTTTTGCTGCCGCTGGTGATTTTGGCCAGCGTGTACACGACGATGTCGGTCCCGTACTTCTTTGACACCGAACTGATCTTCCTGGGCTATTTGATCACCTCGACGATATTGCTCGGAGCGACGATCGATTACGGGATCTTACTCTCGAAACGCTACATCGAAATAAGGGAGGACGAACCCCGTGACAAATCGATCCAGGACGCCATCAACGATGCGGCGCCCTCGATCGTCACATCAGCCGTCATTTTCCTGATCGCCGGGTTGTCGATCTTGTTCATCTCCTCGATCGCTTCCATCCAGCAGATGGGACTTTTGATCGGCATCGGCGCATTCGTATCGATGCTTTTCGTCCTGGTGATGTTGCCCCAGTTGCTTTATGTGCTGGACAAATGGATCGTCGGGAGCAAAGTCAATAAATAGCCCGATAAAAAAAACCCATCAAGAACCTGGCTTTGCCAGGTTCTTTTGTGTCAAAAGGGATCTAAACGGAAGCTATTGGCCAAGGCAGACATTTTTTAAGCAACTGGATTGTTTATTTCCCGATGGCGTGGTAAAATGCAACTAGAAAGCAGTTACGTGACAGGAAAGAATGGTTTTTCATGAAAAAAGACAACATCATCCGCTACAAAGGCTATTATGCGAAAATCGACTACATCGCCGGAAAAAATGTGTTAGTCGGCCATGTCGAAAACGTCGATGCGGACATCCGTTTTGAATGCTCGCGTCCAGGGGACGTGAAAAAGGATTTCAAGGAAGCCGTCCACGCGTATTTGAACGAATGTTCACAAAAAGGCGTCAAACCCGAGAAGACTTACAAGGGTTCCTTTAACGTGCGCATCCATCCCGAATGTCACAAACGCTTATCACACGCTGCCATCGAAGAGGACGTCTCACTCAACGCGCTCGTCGAAGAAGCGTTGTGTGATTACCTTGACCGGCGCTTTGAAGAAACCGGGCCGATCATCGACGCATCCGAACGAAAACAACAAACGGACGACAAGGAAACCGACTATCCGTTTGAATCATAAATCAACCGAACCAACAAATAATCGTAGAATGAGGGGATTACCATGTGGGAATATTTAAAGATTTACGGCGTTGCACTGATTATTTTCTTTGCGATCGACATGCTTTGGCTGGGTGTCATCGCGAAAAACCTTTATGATCGGTTCATCGGCGAATTGCTCGGCGACGTGAAATGGCTGCCCGCCATCATCTTTTATCTTTTGTTCATCGTCGGCCTGACGTTTTTCGTCATCGAACCGGCAATCGCCAAAGAAAGTTTGACACATGCATTGTTCGCAGGCATGTTCTTTGGATTCATCACCTATGCGACTTATGATTTGACGAATCTGGCCACGCTTGAAGGCTGGTCACT
>JAGYMP010000235.1 GCA_018400565.1 Bacilli bacterium
AACAGTTCACGCAGCAACGATTATTTCACGTATGACGCCGACGGACTGAGCGGGACCTATGAACCCCGCGATGAAGTGAAAGGCGACATCGCACGCATCATGCTTTACATGATCGTGATGTATGACGAATTATCTTTGGTTGACGGCACGCCTGATTTAAACAACTATGAGATGGCGTTGTTCACGACCTTGCTGGAATGGCATGAGGCCGATCCCGTCGATGACTTTGAGCGGAACCGCAACGATGTCATTTATGATTACCAGGGCAACCGAAACCCCTTCATCGATTATGAGTATTTCGTCGATCTGATCTGGGGGGAATGAAGGCTTGCCGATAAAACAAGCGAAGAACCGGCCATGCAAAACCGCCGGTTCTTCGTGCATGATTGAGAGAGAAGGAATGAGATTATGGTTAAAAGAACACTGATTATGTTGTGCATCGCAGTGTCGTTGGTTGCTTTGTCCGCCTGCGACGACCAAGACACGACAACCTCACTTGAAGCATTGGATATTCCGGATAATCTTGTCATTGAAGGCGCGATGGTGTCTTGGGATGCGATCGAAGGCGCCGATGCTTATGATGTTTATGTCAATGACACGCCCATAACAACAACAGACACCCATCATATGTTTGACGAAGAAGGGAATTATGACATTTATATCATCGCCACCGGCGAGGGGTATGGGGATTCCAAGCCCTCCGGGACCTTGACCTTCACCCTTGAATTTGCGGACGAGGTTTCCTTCGCGACCGAAGAGACCGATGAAGGGATCCGCTGGGACGCCGTTGACGAGGCGCTCTCTTATCTCGTGTATGTTGACGGACAGATTTTTGAAACCGAGGATACGTCCTTCTCATTTGAGTCCGTCGATGCAGGTTTGCTGGACGTCCGAATCCAGGCCGTTTATCCGATCGGGATGTCCGATGTGTCGGACATCACATGGATCGAACACCGTCTAAAGACAGCACCCGATATGTATTTTCAATACAGCACACACTCAACACAGGATATCATTGTGTTCGGCATCGATGGCGATGCAGACATCCAAGTGCTTGACATGGATGGTAAGCCCCTTGATGGCATGGAAGTGTTCAGTGCCAATCCGGAACCCCGGATCCGCTCTTCTTTTGTCTTGGATTCGGAAGAAGAGACAAAGGAGTTTTTCCTGATCGCGGATGCGATGAAACATCGTGTTTCCGTCGGGATTCACGACAAACAGGTCCCCTACATCATCTCATCATCCGTTGTCCATACGGACGGGGCCGGGGATGAAAGGTTCCAGTTTGAGTTATTCGGCGGATCATTCCAGCAAATCAGCGGAACCGATCTCACATCGGATGATTATCACATGGATGGCCATGTGTTGACGATCGATGCGGATTACATCGCCGGACGGTTTGCCGAGACTGCGCGCTTCTCCATCAATTATGCGTTATCGGGTGATGAACTCGTCATCGGCTACATTGATTTTCAGAAGAACACATGAAGGCTTAATGCGGGAAATGTGTTCATTTACCAGGTCAGTGTATTTAATGGGTTAAACCCCGGGACAATCAACGACCGGCTAAGACGGATCCTTCGGGGGTTCGATGCTGATCCTTCAAGAGGTGTGTCCGCCATCGGCCCTTGATTGTATCCGGTTTTTTCATGCTGTGTCAGACGGCGGAAATGAATAAGCGCCATTATCGCCTGTCATCTTGTGCATGGGGCGGGGTTTTGGTATAATCGATAGTGACATAGGGGTGATGGGAATGTCTTATGAACCATGTTACAAGACGGAGGACATGAATCTTCTGTTGGATGCGCTTTTGAAACTGAGAACGCGGGAGGAAGCCATGCGGTTGTTGGATGATCTTTGTACCGTGAAGGAAATCCAACGGATGACCCAGCGGATCCACGTGGCCAAACTCCTGACCAACAACGTGTCCTATCAGATTATCAAGGAAAAAACGGGCGCATCGACGACGACGATCGGCCGTGTGTCCAAATCACTCCAATACGGGGGTGACGGATACGCCGTCGTTTTCGACCGGATGGAAGAGGATCCCGAATACCTCCGCAATTGGACGATGTTCCGTCCGTGAAACCATGTTGGAACCATCAAAAGCCTTCCCGGAGAAGGCTTTTTTTGTTTGGATGTGGCGTGAAAGCGCTAACTTTCGCGCTTTGCGTTTTAGCACTCTATCACAGTGACGTCAAATTGCATCATTTTGCAAGTTTATTTTGGTTGTCGTCTTGCAAACCCAAAAAGAACAGCATATAATTTGACATAGAAAGAGAAGTATGGTATGCAAACCGCCATGCCATATCAGGAGGTTGTTCATCATGAAAAAAACCAAACGATACATACGTTTCATCACGTGTCTCACATTGGTGTTGGCGGTGTTCGCCATGGCCGCGTGCGGCGACACCGAAGAAACCACCACCGAATCAGGCACCCCGGATTTGACGGGTGAATACGTCATCGACATCACCGATTTCGGGATGCCGCTTGAATTTTACCTG
>JAGYMP010000236.1 GCA_018400565.1 Bacilli bacterium
CATCGCTGTTTGCCTCAGGCCCGAGTTTGTCAATGCCTTTTCCCTGCATCTCTTTGCCGCGGGGGACAATTTCCATCGTTCCGAACTTCCGCACATCATGATAACGGAGGCTCATGCCGTCTTCAAAGACAAAAAATACATGTTCGTGTTTTTCTTTCGGATCATTCTCCGGCTTGATGTGAAATTTCCCTTCCATCCGAAGATGGACGATGAGGGAAATACCTTCAAAACGAAAGAAAAGGTACTTGCCATATCGGCCTACCCCGTCCGATGTTTTTCCGATCAACGCGTTTTTGAATGAAGGCCCGTCGCTATTTCTCAGCAAACCATCATAAAACAGGCGCACGTCGCGAATCATCCGACCCTTGATCCAGGAATCAAGTGTCCGGCGCACGGTTTCGACTTCTGGCAGTTCCGGCATCATTTCACCTCGTAAAGGTTTGTGCCGAAATGCATGTCGACCGTGAGCGGCACGGACACATCAACCGCATGGACCATATGTTCCTTCACGATCGATCGGACGACATCTTTTTCATCCGCCGGCACATCAAACACGATTTCATCATGGATTTGTAAAAGCATCTTTGTCTTCAGGTTCTTTTCTTCGATTGCACCGGCGATTTTCACCATGGCGATTTTTAAGATATCGGCGGCGCTTCCCTGGATCGGCGCATTCCGTGCCATGCGTTTACCAAATTGGCGGGTTTGATAGTTCTTATGGTTAATCTCTGGAATGTAGCGCCGGCGATTGAACATTGTCTTGACATAACCTTTTGATTTTGCCGTATCGATCTGTTCATCCATAAAAACCTTGATTTCAGGGTAGATCTCATAATAACGATCGATGAACGCTTCGGCCTTTTTGCGGGAGATATGCAAATCCTCTGACAACCCCCACGGTGTTTTCCCGTAAATGATGCCGAAGTTGATGGCCTTGGCCTGTCGCCTTTGTGTGTCATTGATGTCATCGGTATCAAATATCAGTGTGGCCGTATGGGTATGGATATCCTTGTTTTCCTTAAAGGCTTCCTTGAGTTTTTCAACACCGGCCATTTCCGCTAACACGCGGAGCTCGACCTGGGAATAATCGCAACTCAAGAGCTCATGTTCCTCATCGGCGACGAAAATCTTTCGTAATTTGCGTCCCGCTTCCGTGCGGATGGGGATGTTTTGTAAATTTGGTTCAACTGAGGAAAGTCTTCCGGTCTGGGTCACGGCCTGCTTATAGATTGTATGGATCCTTCCGTCATCTTTCAATGACAAGGCATCCTTCAAGCCCTGATAATAGGTGGATTTCAGTTTTTCCAGCTTGCGGTATTGAATGATTTTATCGATGATCGGATGGAGTCCCGATAACTTGTTTAGAACTTTGATGTTCGTGGAATAGCCTGTTTTCGTTTTTTTTCCGTGAGCGAGCCCCAGGTCCTCAAACAACACTTCACTTAATTGCTTGGGTGAATTGACATTGAAGTTTTTGCCTGCCATGTCCTGGATGTCTTCTTCCAATCCTTCCAATTGGTCGTTTAATTCTTTACCAATCGATTCAAGCTTCTCGGGATCGACACGAATACCCTCGTGTTCCATGTCTGCGAGGATGGATGCAAGCGGCATCTCAACATCAAACAAAAGGTCTTCAAGCCCTGCTTCTTCCAAATCATTTAAAATGGATGATTTCACGGTTTTGACGGCCAATGCCTTATCGACTATATGTTGGTGAACCTCGGTCTCATCATCCGGAAGATGATATTTCGTGTTTCTTCCGTATACTTCTTCATCATAAGCCACATCTTGGTAATCAAAAGCGGACACGACTTCCCTTAAATCCTCAGAAGCGATGCTCGGGTTAACCAGATAAGCACCCAAAAGGATATCGAAGGTTATTCCGGCTAAATCATATCCGTCCCATTTCAGGGCCAATTTCATTTTTTTCAGGTTGAAGACATCTTTTTGTTTGTTGGGATCTGACAACCATGTTTGCATCGTCTTTGATGCTTCGAACACATCATAAGGGACAAAATATGCTCCATCTTTGCCCACCAGACCAAAACCGATCTTTTTTGCGGTATGATTGTTTGTGCCAAAGAGTTCGAGATGGACTGCCATATGGTCACTTAAAATACCGTCGACGGTATCTGCCTCGTCAAGGCATCGGTATTGATGGTCGATGGTTTCTTTGGGATGATTCACGCCGTCCATTTTTTTGATGAACGAATGAAATTCCAATTTCTCATAAAACGAACGGAGATCATCGGATGCATTTTTTTCAAACGACATGTCGAGATCATCAAGATCATTATCAAAATCCCGCATGATTGTTGCGAGTTCCTTTGAAAACCGCGCAGTTTCCTCGTTTTCCACCAAGCGTTCTTTCAACTTCCCTTTGATGGCATCGATGTTCTCATAGATCCCATCAAGCGTCCGGTATTTTCCTAACAGCTTAACCGCTGTTTTATCCCCGATGCCCTTGATGCCCGGGATGTTATCGGAGGGATCGCCGACCAATCCTTTGTAATCGATCATCTGTTTTGGTTCAATGCCGAGTTTTTCTTTTGTGTTTTCTTCGGTGTAATATTCAATATCCGAAAACCCGGTCTTTGAAACCAACTGTTTGGTTTCTTCATCAACGAGTTGGATTAAATCCTTGTCATTGCTATAAATAACAATCTCATCATAACGATCTTTATGATGTTTGCTGACATAACCGATGATGTCATCGGCTTCATATCGCTGTTGTTCATACCAGGGAATCTTTGCTGCATCAAGGTATTCTTTTAAAAGAGGGATCTGCTCGAGAAGTTCATCCGGTGTTTTTTTGCGAAGCCCTTT
>JAGYMP010000237.1 GCA_018400565.1 Bacilli bacterium
AACGGAGACGACCGCGATGCCCATCGAATGTGATCTCACCTTCACCGAAACGACGAACGAACGGATTCCGATTGTGTCGTTATCATCGGACACATCGACGATCGAAGGGGACATGGAGCGTTTCCTGAATTATTGTCATGAAGAAGGCGACAATGATTTATCCTTCACCGATGCTTTAATCAAGACGCATCAGTTCACGGTATCCCTCGGCAAGGTTTATCCGGTGCGGGAAATCAGCTTCTTATCGGAAGACATCAGCGAACTCTCCGTGGATGTGTCCATGAACGGCGAGAAATTCACTCGTGTGCATGAAGACATCAATCCCGGCGAGTCCGACCTCGTATTGGACGATGTCATGCTCAAATACATCCGTTTCACCTTCCCGAGAGAAGAGGAGCCGGTTCGTTTACAGGATCTGGATGTTTTTCTCGGCAGCGGACTCATCATCGATGATGCATCCCCCTGGCGTGATGTGTTGTTCCGCTATGACGGATGGACCGGTGCGGACGGCATTTTCTCGTTTGAACTTGACGGCGATCCCGAATTTTCCGAGACCAAGGACAACATCGGTTTCATCTTCAGTGACACGTTCATCGGGGATGTGAGCACGCGGAACCATCTCCGCAACCAAAAAGACATCATCAACAATTCGTTTGGTTATTATGACGAAAGCGCTGACATCAAAGAAGGCTTCGAATTCATCTACGGCGGGACCAGGGAAAATCCGCAAAGTCTCTTTCCCCCGGATGCATACATCGGCTATCATCCCGGCAATCTGTTGTCAGTCGAAGGATTGTCTGTCTATCACAGTCAAAACGCGACACTCACGGATGAGGGACCCGGTGTGATGTGGCAAGCCCCCGTGCAAGATAATCTCATAATCACAATCGATCTTTATTCATCCCAAGCATTGAAAACCATCACACTGTGGAACGCAAATGACAACCCGGACATCGGCGTCAAACGCATGTCGCTTTACGCGGGTGATGAGGAAGACCAACTGGCATTTGTCAAAACCGTCGATTTACAAAAAGCAAGCGGAAGCAGTGAGGAAGAAGCCAGCCTGTCCGTTGCGGTATCAGGTGTTTCTGCCAGGTACGTGCGGTTCGTCATTGAAGAGAGTTATGATGATTCCCTTGTCGGACTTGGTAAGATATTCCTGCAGGATGAAAATGACCGGGCTCTCTTCGGCACGGTCACAGCGCCATACGACCCGGCGGTCTTCGGCAATGAAACATCCGCACGGTTATGGTTCCAAGACGGCATTGTGATCGGCGACATGCTTTATTTGTTTCCGCTCGTCGTCAAGGATGACGAGGACATTTTCCGCGTCACCGAAGTCGGCATGGTCGAAGTTCCGGTCGCAGACGGAAGAATTCAGCCGGAAAACGCGCGCCACAGGCGTTCCCCGCTTCAAAGCATCACCCCGTCGGGGGATGTGATTTATTACGGAGCCGGCATCATGGACAACACCGATGTGGACGGATATGTCTACATGTACGGATACCTCGATGATGACCTGGGGAGGCACCTCGTTGCCGCGAGGACAACCAAGGAAGACATCGGCGATTTCAACGCATACAAATATTATGACGGGACGGACTGGTCGGA
>JAGYMP010000238.1 GCA_018400565.1 Bacilli bacterium
TTGCATCACGATGATTTGGTCGGCATGCTGAATCGTCGACAACCGGTGGGCAACCACGATCATTGTGCCGATGCTCATCATTTTCTTCAGTGATTCTTGAATCAAGGCCTCTGTTTCGGTGTCGATGTTCGCCGTGGCCTCGTCTAAAATCATCACGGACGGATTTTTGACGAGGGTTCGGGCGAAAGACAACAGTTGCCGCTGCCCCGACGAGAAATTATTTCCGCGTTCACGCACGGGTTCGTCATACTTCTGAGGCAATTTCTCAATGAATGTGTCGGCATTCACATATCGACAGGCCTCAAGTATCTCCCGGTCGGTGATGTCTTTGTTTCGCAACCGGATGTTTGATTCGATTGTTCCGGAAAAAAGGAACACATCCTGCAACATCTGACCGATGTGTCGGCGAAGCGAGGATACTTCGATTTTTTTGATGTCGATGTCATCAATCAGGATCCGGCCATGTTGAACGTCATAGTTTCTGGCAATCAACTTGATGATGGTGGATTTGCCCGAACCGGTCGCTCCGACCAACGCCATCGTTTCATTGGGGTTAACCGTGAACGACACATCCTTCAACACCCAGTCCTCATCCTCGTAAGCGAACCAGACATGCCGGAATTCGATCTTGCCTTTCATCTCTTTCAGTTCAATCGCATCTTCGGCATTCCGGATATCGGGTTCTTTGTCAAGAATCTGAAAGATCCGTTCGCCGGAGGTGAATGCTGATTGCAACACGTCAAACTGCGCGGCAAGATTTTGGATGGGCCGGAAAAACCGGCGCGTATACAATGTGAAAGCATAAAGAGTGCCATACGTGATCACACCGGCCAATACCTGATAAGAGCCTCTCCAAACAATGATGATGATGGATACCACATAGAGCATGTACATGAAGGGCCGGTAAAGACTGAAGGTGAATGTCCTTTGTAAGTAACTCCGGTTCAATTTCTTGTTTTGGGTTTCAAACTCATTGTATTTTTTCTCTTCTTTGTTGAAGATCTGAATCAGTTTCATCCCGGAAAGGTGCTCGGAGAGAAATCCGTTGAGAATGGACACATTGGCACGGATGTTCCGGTATGCTTTTCGCGCATATTTACGGAATATGAAGGATGACACAAAAATGACCGGGACGAGCGCCATGATGTAAAGCGTCAATTCCACGTCATGGACGATCATGATCACAAAAACGCCGATGATGGTCAAAGCATCGCGGAAGAAATTGACGACAACCTCCGTGTAGAGGCGATTCAGCGTGTCGACATCCGAGGTAACCCGGGTAACTAATTTTCCGATCGGCACCTCATTGAACTGCGCCGTCGATAAACGTTCAATGTGGTTGAAGATATCCTCACGGATGTCATAAATGATTTTTTGTCCCGTTCTCTGTAACAAGATGCGTTGTTTGTAGGAGATGAACCCGTGGACGAACAGCGTAACTAGATACAAAGCGATAACGACGACGATCCGGACGACGGGGATCTCATCCTCGCCCAGTGAATCCAGGACATCCGAAATATAAAGCGGTCCCACCAAATCCAGACCAACGACCATCAAAACCAATAAAAAGGCGATGACCAGTGATTTTATGAATGGTTTGACATACTTGAGAAGACGTCTGATGATCTGAGTGTCGGTCATGTTCCGGTTTTTGATGATGTCGATGTCATACCCTCTTCTAGGCATAATCATCATCCCCTTCAAGCTCACTTTCAAGCTGTTGCCGGATGACGATGTCCCGATACATCTCACATGTTTCCATCAGTTGTTCGTGGGTGCCGATCGCTTTGACTTCGCCTTCATCCATCAATATGATTTTATCGGCATTCTTGATGGTCGATACACGGTGTGCGATGAGGATGGTCGTTTGGTTTTTCCTGAGTTTCCGCAGATTGTTGATGATTGCTTCCTCGGTCTGTGTGTCAACCGCCGAAAACGAATCATCCATGATCAGGATTTCCGGACGCTTAAGGAGTGCGCGTGCGATGGAAATCCTTTGTTTTTGTCCGCCGGACAGTGTCACGCCACGTTCGCCGACCATGGTCTCATATTGACTTGGGAAATCAATGATGTTGTCATGGATATCGCTGTAAACAGCCATTTGCTTAATTAATTCATATTCAGCGTCATCTCTCGAGAACGAAATATTGTTCTTGATGACATCCGAGAAAATGAAGTTGTCCTGTGGAACATATCCGATGGCATCCCTTAATTTCTTGATCGGTAATTTCATGATGTCATGATCGTCGATCAAAAGTTCATTTGTGTGCAGATTGTACAACCTCAGCAATATGTCCACCAATGTCGTCTTGCCTGAACCGGTCCTGCCGATGATGCCGACGGTTTCGCCTTTTTCAACGATGAAATCAATATCCTTGAGGACAAGTTTGTCAGTCCCGGGATAAGCAAAATTGAGATGATTGAAGGTGATTTTCCCTTCAATCTTATCAACATCAATGACATTTTCGTCATCCTGGATTTCCACGGGGGCATTCAAAAATCCTTCGATACGCTCCATCGATGCCTTGGATTGCGCCCGCATGTTGATAAAACGACCGACTGCCATCATCGGCCAGATCAATGCGCCGAAATATGCGATATATCGGGTTAAGTCACCCACGGAGAACGCCCCTTCTTCGATGACGCTTTGGTATACCAGATATGCGCCCAGAGCCAGCATGATGACACGGACGACATTGATTAGCAGTTCAACCATGACGTGCATCAAAGCGGATACCCGGATGAAAGCCACATTTTTGTCCTTGTTGTAGGTATTGACCTTGGAAAACGCCCGGATCTCCCTGAGTTCATTGACGAATGCTTTGATGACGCTGATGCCGTAGAAATTTTCCTGTGTGAAATCACTCATGTCTTCGAAAGCTTGCTGCCTCGCACGGAATTTCCTCCGCGTGATCCGTGAGATGAAGGTTGCCGTCACCGCAATCAACAAAAGCGGAATTGCCGCAAAATAGGTGATGGTCGGGTCAAGCGTGTACATCTTATAAAACGCCAGACTACCGAGAGCCAGTATATCAAAGAAAATCATCAACGCCGGTCCGAAAGCCATGCGGACCGCATTTAAATCGTTGGTGAAAAGCGCCATGAGCCCACCGGACTTCTTCTCGCTGTAATAGGTTTGCGATAACTTCTCGGCATGGGCGAACATCATGTTCCTGAGTTCATAATCAATGCGGCGGGATGTGCCGAAGATCAGATTCCTCCACAAAAAACGCCCCACGATGATGATCAGGGCGTACGTCGCCAGTTCCTTCACATAAGGCGGAACGTCCGCCTTTGTCAATGATTCCGTTTCCAATCCGTCGACGATTGCGCCGATGACGTCCGGAATCAGCAGCTGAACATAATCGACAGTCACCAGTGCGGCGATGCCCAGCAAAAAGAAGAAACCGTATTTTATATAAAATTTGTTGACATATTTTCCAAATAACATGGAAGGACCTCCAAAGCAACAAACTATATTTTACAACAAATCATCCGAAAAAACAAT
>JAGYMP010000239.1 GCA_018400565.1 Bacilli bacterium
AAATACGGTCTTAGAGGCGCAAGAAGAGCACCGCAGTTCAGCAAACGTTAACAAGCCAAAAAAAAGTTCCCGGCGATCGGGAACTTTTTGTTTGCCGTCATTTTAAAAACCTGCGGACACGCCAATCTTTTTGCGTTTTACTCCATGAAAAACCCCATCGATGTTATAATAAACACATGGATTGCATACACAAAACGTTGTATTTGCGATCATTGATCGTTGTTGGGGAACACATGCCGACAATGATGTGCGCGTAACGGAGGTGCTTCATGAAGGGAAAAACCGGTCATCGCCTTTTCGATTTCATCGCACCGTTTTATGGTTGGTTTTTCAACAAGCAAAAAAAGCACTTTCATGCCATCTTGGAACACCACGCATCCGAAATCGGACTGTCACCATATGAAACGATACTCGATATCGGATGCGGAACCGGCGCATTTTGTGATGCCTTGGCGGAAGAAGGATATGATGTCACCGGCGTGGATGTTTCCAAAAACATGCTTAAAGTGGCGCGGCGGAAAACCCCCGGCAAACCGATCCGGTTCATTCATGCCGATGTGTTGAAGGGACTGCCTTTTGCGGACGGGTCCTTCGATGTCGTTTTTGCGTCGTTCGTCGCACACGGCATGAAAAAAAACGAACGGATGAAACTCTATCGGGAGATGGGTCGCCTGGCGAAACACTTGGTCGTTTTGCACGATTACAATGCCAACCAGAACATATTCGTGTCGTTGGTCGAATGGCTTGAGGGCGGCGATTATTTTCGTTTCATCCGGGAGATTGACCAGGAAATGGAGGCATGTCTGCGAAACCTTCCGGTGAATTGGCTGAACCGTCATCGCATCATCAACGTCAAAAAACATGCATCGTTGTATATATGCCAAAAAGATGACATTCTATCCAAAGGAGAGGCAAAGCATGAAAACACGGAAGTATGACGGAACAAACAAGCAAGTCCCACAGATCGGTTTCGGAGGATGGCAGCTGGGAAATGCCGATCACTGGGGAGATATGGACTTCGAAGAGGGAGTCGATCTTGTCAGGGAGGCATACCGCAAAGGTGTTCGGTTATTTGATACCGCACCGAATTATGCCGGGGGCATGAGCGAAGCCATCATCGGTGAAGCGCTCAAAGATGTCCGTGATGATGTTGTCATCAACACGAAAATCGGTCATCGTGCCGACGGGGGGATTGATTTTTCCCTTGAAGCGATTGAAACATCGGTGAGAAACAGCCTGAAACGGTTGAGCACCGATTATCTCGACAGTGTGATTTTGCATAATCCCGGGTTGGAGATTTTGTCCGGGGACGATCATTTTGCGGAGCTTGACCGTCTGAAACGGTTAGGCATGATCAATGCATATGGTGTCAGCATTGACACCCATGAAGAATTTGAAATGGCACTCAACCACACCGGGTGTGATGTGGTCGAAATTATGTTCAACATTTTTTTCCAGGATGTGTCCCCGTTGTTTGAGCGCGCCAAGAAACAAGATGTTGCGGTCATCGTCAAAGTTCCCCTGGATTCCGGTTGGCTCACGGGCAAATACGATGCACAATCCACGTTCACGGGGATACGGTCCCGCTGGGACAAAGACACGATCGAACGCAGAGCGGCATTGGTTGAGAGAGTAAAAAAAATAACGGAAAAGGACGATCTGACGACTACGGCGCTTGCGTTCATACTCGGATTCGACGGAGTCACGGCCGTGATTCCCGGCATCAGAAACGAACAGCATCTGGACGTCAATCTGCAGGCGGCTGATAAGGAACTGCCCGATACGATGCGTGAACGTCTGATCAAACTTTATCGTGAAGAGATCAAAGATGAGCCGCTGCCATGGTGAAACCGCGGTATGTCTATCATGAAGTCTTATATGAACGGAGTGTTGTTAAATGCAAACGTTACTTAAACATGTGAATATCATCGGTAAAGATTCCGTGATTGATTCAGGATATGTGCTTTTTTCCGAGGAGTCGATCATCAAAGCGGGAAAACAACCCATCAATGAAACAATCGCCGATCGGGTGATCGACGGGAAAGGCAGTTATGTGGCTCCCGGATTGATCGATTTACACAACCACGGCCGTCATGGTTATGATTGCATGGATGCCACGGAAAAGGCGATTGAAACCATCGCAAGACACCAGCTGAAACATGGTGTCACCGCGTTTTTGGGGACGACGATGACCCAAACAAAGGAAAACATCCTGGCGGCTCTGAAAAACGCCGGTAAGATGACGGGGCTTATTGAATCAGGCAGTGAATTGTTGGGCGTCTATGTGGAAGGGCCCTATTTTTCACCGGAGAAAAAAGGTGCACAGCCCTTGTCTGAGATCCGCGATCCCGACAACGCTGAACTTGAGGCAATGATCGAAGCAAGTGATGGCACGATAAAAATCGTCGCATTGGCTCCGGAACGCAAGCATGCGATCGGGACGATTCGTTACCTTCGCGAAAGAAACATCCATGTGGCCATGGGACACACGAACGCCACTTTTGAGGAAGCACATGCAGCGATTCGCGCCGGGGCGGACATGGCGACACATCTATTTAACGGGATGCGTGCGTTTCATCACCGTGAACCGGGCATCATCGGCGCTTGCCTCACCTCCGATGATGTCTATGCCGAATTGATTGTGGACGGCATCCATCTCCATGAAAAAACCGTGGAGCTCGCCATCCGCAGCAAAACGCCGGAGAACATCATACTGATCTCCGATGCCATGCGTGCGGCGGATATGCCGAATGGTGAATACGACCTCGGCGGACAGACGGTGTTCATGAAAGGCGGGACGGCCAGACTGAAGGATGGTTCGCTGGCCGGTTCGACGCTTAACCTTTTTGATGCCGTGAGACGCATGGTCAAAACATACGGGTATGATTATCCGGAGGTATTCCGGATGGGATCCCTTAATCCGGCCAAAGCCATTGACATGGACGATCGCTTCGGGGAAATCGCCCCGGGCAAAGCATCCGACATGATTGTGTTCGATCAGGAGTTTGATTTACAACAAGTAATCAAATCCGGACAGATCCACCGGATCTAAACGCTAATGTCGATTTGTTGACAAAAAAAATTGTTTTTTCGGATGATTTGTTGTAAAATATAGTTTGTTGCTTTG
>JAGYMP010000240.1 GCA_018400565.1 Bacilli bacterium
CCATGATCTCATCGATGACAACGGCATCGACACTTCCCGAAGATAACTCCAGCAAAGCCTGATCATATGTGTCATAGGTCAGCAATTCGGAGAATGATGAAACAAACTCACTGGCCTCCACGGCTTCCTGCGCGGCGCTGTCCATCTGCACACCCACGCTGCGGCCGGCCAACTCGGATAAAGACGAGACAGTATCCCCGTCCCTGACGATCACGACCTGCCGGTTGGCAAGATAAGGATCGGAGAATGTCATCTCCTCCAACCGGGAATCCGTGATGGTAAGACCGTTCCATATCACATCAATCGCCCCGCTGTTGAGTTCCAATACTTTTGCATTCCAATCAATCGGCTGAAAACGGATCTCAACGCCCGATTCCTCACCGACGGCTTTCGCCAGATCGACATCGAACCCGACGAGTTCACTGTCTTCGTCGCGAAAACCCATCGGTGCGAACGTGTCGTCCAGCCCCACCACGAGATATCCTCTTTCCTCGATGTCCTCCCATGTGTCCGGTACATCGGAACCCTGACATCCGGCCACGGAAAACACAAACAAAACCACCATTGTTACAAATAATATTCTTTTCATTTCTTTCACCTCGAAACCCATTATACTTTATCGCTTTATCATAGTAAAGTATTTCTTTTGTGTAAACGTTCTCATCCTTTTTGACGAGAGATTCCCTTATCCGGCAAAGAAAAAAGCCAACACATTGAGCGTTGGCTTTATAGTTATCCTCATGATCAGGAATCATGGGATTCATCCCCAAGCAACCATTTCACGAAATCCGGGAAACGTCTGGACCAGGCCGTTTCATGATGTGTTCCGTTCTCGTCCTCGACATACCGCAAATCGTGGATGTCGTGTTTTTTCAGAAGGTCACGGACCTTCCGGACGTGATCGAGATATATCGCCGGAAACTCATCCAGACTTTGATGGGATGTCTCTTTGTGCCCCATGTCCATGTATACCCTGACCCCGGATTTGATGTTATCATCCAAAAATGACATCAATTCATCCGGCGCAAACCAGAAAGCGGGTGAGAAGATCCC
>JAGYMP010000241.1 GCA_018400565.1 Bacilli bacterium
TCCCCAGCCCACATCGACGATCGAATTGTCGTGTTTGATCTGGGCGGCGATATAAAACAGGGTGAAAAAGGAAAACAGGGTGATCGCATAACCGATTAAATAACCACTCATTGCTTATGCCTCGCTTTCGTCTTCTTTGAAAGTGACGGAAACGGCGATGGCGCCGATACCTGAATTCATGGAGATGATCGGTGAGATCGTCGTGATGTATTCGGGATCTTTGCCGGCAATCCTTTTGATTTTCTCGGTGAAGGCTTTTGCCCGTTCAGGTGCCAGCGCATGGACGATCGCATATTGTTCGATCGGCCGTTCCTTCAACAATTTCAAAATCTTCTTCTCGTTGCCTTTGATGCTCAGGGCTTTTTCGGCGATGATGCCACCGCCCTCCTCATCAAGGGAAATCACGGGTTTTAAGTTGACGAGTTTGCCGATCAACCCGGTGACTTTTGAGACGCGGCCGTTTTTGACCATGTATTTCAGAGTGTTGACCGACACATAGATTTTCGTGTTTTTGCGTTTTTCTTCAAGCATCGACAAAATCTCATCTTTGTCCTTACCGGCTTTCGCCATCTTCGCGGCTTCCAAGGCCAGCATGCCTTCGGCACCGGAATTCAGGCGCGAATCAAAGACGGTGATGTTGTCTTTGTCTTCGGCGTATTTGCTGATGGCCTGGTGGGTGCCGGAAAGTTTGGAGGCTACGGTGATGACGATGATCGAATCATAATGTTCTTCCAACAACGACAGTGTGCGTTCAATCGTTTTTTGATCGGGTTGCGATGAGGAGAACTCATCCGCCTTTTGCAGGAGCGCATAAAACGTCGCGGTCGTAATCGTCACCCTGTCCAGGTAATTGATGCCGTCAACCATCATGTTCAACGGCAGGGTGTGGATGTGATATTTGTCCTTCAATTCCCGTGAGATGTCCGCGATCGTGTCCGCCACGATCGCAACACGGGGATGGTCTTCCCTCAGGGCTTCCTGCTGGCGGACCATGTCGTCGACTTTTTGTTCTAAGACCTGTCCGTAGTCATGCAGTTTGAGGAAAACATCCTCGGGATTGTCCGTATGGATGTGAAGCCGCATTTTATCCTGACGTCCGGAAACAATCAAGGATGTCCCGAAAGGTTTCAGGGCTTCTTTGACTTCCATGGGGGTGCGGTTCATGTTAATCATGAGCGCTTCCGTGCAATAGCGTTCACTCACGTCCATGTCGTGGTGATGATAAGACTCTTCGACGGTTTCGGTCTCGTCTTGATGATCGACTTCCGTCTCACCGGTCGTGAGATAATAATCGATGCCCTCAAGAAACGCCGTGAAGCCTTCGGCACCGGCGTCGACGACGCCGTTATCCTTAAGGACCTGCAATTGTTCGGTCGTTTCTTTGAGCGCGATTTTCGCTTCTTCATAAGACGTCTTGAAATAAGACGTGAAATCGGTTGAATCCGTCGCGGAGAGAAACGCTTTGCGGATGACCGTCAGGATCGTACCCTCGACGGGTTCGACCAGGGCGCCGTGCGCTTTGTAGATGGCATGCGAAACGGCCTCTTTGAAATCATCGAGTTTCGCATGGGCTTTGCCTTTCATTTTTTCATACAGCCCGTTGAAATACTCCGCAAAGATGATGCCGGAATTACCGCGTGAACCGGTGATTGCCGCATCGGCGATCGATTCCAGGGTGTCGGAGAGATTGTCCGAGGGTTTGGCCTGGTTGATGATCGTCTGCATCAAATAAGACATATTCGTCCCCGTGTCCCCGTCAGGGACGGGGAAAACGTTGATGCGGTTCAAGTGTTGTTTTTTCTCAATCAGTTTCTTCGCGCCGGCGACGAAAGCGTGATACAGATCATGGCCGCGCATTATTGTCATTTCCATGGTTATCTACCCCAATATAAGATATGTGAAAAGCGATACCGATCCGCCGAGGACGCTGCCCCAGACCAGATCGATGATGGTGATCTCGAGTGACCAGCCTTCAAGCGTGGCCAGATTCGTCAAATCATAAGTCGCATAG